>JAZUHM010000368.1:0-9920 GCA_045641725.1 Bacteroidaceae bacterium
GCTCGCACCGCGACGCGATGCGGCTGGCCCTGAACATGATGATGGCGTAGAGCAGCACCAATACTATGGCGCCCACGAGGCCGAGTTCCTCGATGATGATGGCAAAGATGAAGTCGGAATAAGCCTGCGGCAGCACGTCGCGCTGCTTGGAGTTGCCTGGGCCGCAACCGATGATGTTGCTTTTGGCCACCGCAATGCGGGCGTGGCCAACCTGAGGTTCCTTGCTGATGTCAAAGCCCAGACTGTCGATTTTGCGCTGGCGCACAGTGTCGGCATGAGTGGGTGGAATGACTGTCTTGGTGTTGCCAGTGAATCGGTCGATGCGCGAGGTGAAGTTGTCGAGTCGGTGCAGGGCCGGAATGGCTTCAACAATGGCGTCGGTGCTGAGCAGCTTGGCGCTGCCAACGGCAACTATGCCCAAAATGACCACGCTTAGCACGAGCAGACCAATTTGTTTCCACGGAATGCGGCCTATAATCATCATGCCAAAAATTACCAGGCCCAGAATAAAGGCTGTAGAGAAATTTTCGAAAAAGATGGAGAGACATGTGGCGCCCGCTGCATAGAGTATTAGTTTGAAGGCGTGCTTGTCGGCTCCCTTCTTGGTTTGATAGGTAGATAGCAGAAAGGCCACCACTACCACCAGCGCGCCTTTGGCAAACTCCGACGGCTGAAAACCAATGCCGGCAATTGATATCCAGCGCGCTCCGTCGTTGATTTTCTCTCCGATAAAGGGCAGCATTATCAGCAGGGCCAGCAATACAAACCATACAGGAATCCATAGTTTGAAAAAGCGGCAGGGAATATTGTGGAAAACCCAAACGCAGAGGAAGCCCACGATGAGGTAGGTGCCGTGGTTGATGATAGGTTTGAGTATGTCGCCACTGCGGAAGGTGAGGGTGCTTGTGGCGCTATAAACTTCTACCAGCGAGATGGCCGACAGTATGAAGAATACAGCCCACAAGGTGCGGTCGCCTTGCAAGGAGAATATGGTTCTTAATGTGCTTTTGTTGGTGGAGAGAGTCATGTGTTGTTCCTGAAAAACGATGTGGGGTTTAGAGTTTTACTACACATTCTTTGAATTGCTCGCCGCGGTCCTCCATGTTGCGGAAGAGGTCGAAGCTGGCGCAGCATGGGCTCAGCAGCACGGTGTCGCCCGGCTGGGCAAGGTTGTGGCAGGCCTCTACGCAGTCGGCCATAGAGTGGGTGTCGGCAATGGCGATGCCCAGGTGGTCAAACGAGTCGTGCAGCTTCTGGTTGTCGGCTCCGAGATAGACCACGGCGCGGCATTTCTCCTTGACGATATCGTGCAGCACGGAGTAGTCGTTGCCCTTGTCCTTGCCGCCCACAATGAGTACGATGGGCGCGTCGATGGCTTGCAGGGCCACATAGCAGGCATCGACATTGGTTGCCTTGGAATCGTTGATGTATTTGATTTGGTTCTTCTCGGCCACTTTCTCCAAGCGATGCTCCACTCCGGGGAATGACTCGAGGCACTGGCGGATGGTATCTTCAGGCACTCCCACGCTTTTGGCGGCAAAATATGCGGCCATAGCATTGCGGCGGTTGTGGTTGCCTGGCTGAGAGAATGTCAGGCCGAGGCGTTCAAAATCCGCGTCGCAGAATCCGCAGAGCGTTGGGTTGCCCTTGGTTGCAGGACGAGACGATGGCGTTGGGGCCGGGGCCTGCGCTGTCTGTCGCTTTGCGAGTTCCTGGTCGATGTGGTCGTCTTGATTCCAATAGATAAACGAGTCATCAGGCGTTTGGTTTTGGATGATTCTCATCTTGGAATCTATGTATTTCTGCATGTCAAACTCGTAGCGGTCGAGGTGGTCGGGAGTGATATTCATCAGCACCGCCACGTTTGCGCGGAAGTCAAACATATTGTCGAGCTGGAAGCTGGAGAGTTCTATCACATAGTATTCCTTGTCATCCTCGAGGATTTGCATGGCCAGGCTGCGGCCGATATTGCCACCGAGGCCCACGTTGAGCCCTGCTTTTTGCAGGATGTAATAGGTGAGCGTGGTTGTGGTGGTCTTGCCATTGGAGCCGGTGATGCAGATCATCTTGGCCTTGGTGTATCGCGCGGCAAACTCAATCTCGCTGATGATTGGAATCTGGCGGGCGATGATGCTCTTTACAATTGGAGCCTCGTCGGGAATGCCAGGGCTCTTCATCACCTCGTCGGCGTTGAGGATAAAGTCTGCGGTGTGGCCTTTCTCTTCCCAAGCGATGTGGTTGTCGTTGAGAATCTGCTTGTACTGAGGTTTGATTTCGCCAAAGTCTGACACAAACACATCATAGCCCTTGGCCTGTGCCAAGAGGGCAGAGCCGGTGCCGCTTTCGCCGCCGCCTAATATTACGAGTCGCATAGTATTTATCTGATTTTGAGGGTGATAATTGTGGCCGCAGCCAAGAGGATGGTCGCAATCCAGAATCGCAGTGTAATCTTTGATTCGTGCGACGCCGAACGTGGCCAGTTTCTAAACAAGTATTTGCAGTCGGCATCCATTTGCTCGGGCAGCACGCGGAAGTTGTCGTGTATCGGCGTGCGCTTAAACAAGCGTTGCTTGATGCCCTTTCGCTTGCCGAGCTTGTAATATTCTACCTGCAGGATTACGCTCAGGCTCTCTACGAGGAACACGCCGCAGAGGATTGGTATGAGCAGCTCCTTGTGGATGATGATGGCCAGCACGGCAATGATGCCGCCGATGCAAAGGCTGCCCGTGTCGCCCATAAATATCTGTGCGGGATAGGAGTTGTACCATAGAAAACCAATCAGCGCGCCCACAAAAGCGCAGGCAAACACCACCAGTTCTTCTGACCCCGGTATATACATTATATTAAGGTAGCTGGCGTATTGTATGTGGCTCGACACATAGGCCAGCAGGCCAAGCACCACGCCAATGATGGCGGAATTGCCCGCCGCCATGCCGTCCATACCGTCGTTGAGGTTGCAGCCGTTGCTCACGGCAGTGACCACAAAGATTGTGACCAGCACAAACAATATCCAGCCGCCAATCTCTTTGCCTTCTTCGCCGAGGAATGCGGTTATCTCGCTGT
Organism: Bacteroidaceae bacterium; assembly: GCA_045641725.1. Taxonomy (GTDB): domain Bacteria; phylum Bacteroidota; class Bacteroidia; order Bacteroidales; family Bacteroidaceae; genus UBA6382. Next base: position 3,064 of record JAZUHM010000368.1, read on the forward strand.
AGTTCAGATTGTTGTTCTTAAAGAATGGGATTGTGGTCTGCGGAGATTTTACGGCTTCGCTCTTGTGCACCACTTTCTCAATGTGGCCGCCTTTTTGGATTTCGACATTCTGGCGGATCACGGCGTCGGGACTGAGGTATAGCGTCAGGCCCACAATCAATCCGATGCCAATCTGGCCGATAATCTTGAATTTGCCGCGCAGACCGTCTTTTTTCTTGCGGAAAATCTTGATATAGTCGTCGGCAAAGCCCAGGGCGCCAAGCCAGATGGTGGTCACAATCATCAGGAGCAGGTAGGTGTTGCGCAAACGTCCCAGCAGCAGTACCGGCACCAGTATTGACACAATTATGATAATGCCGCCCATAGACGGCACGCCTACCTTTTGCACTCCGTATGGGTCGATCTTGACATCTCGTTGTGTCTCAGAGATCTTGTGCTGCTTCATCCATTTGATAAAGTGCTGGCCAAACCACGCAGAGATAATCAGAGCAAAAATAAAGGCCAACAATGAGCGGAATGATATATATGACCACATGCCCGAGCCGGGAATGCCGAAGTTTTCGAGGAGTCTGAAGAGGTAGTATAGCATAGAATCTTGTGTTTAGTATTTAGAGTGTTTTTAAGGCCTTTAGGCATTTGTTCCAAATGCTTCGCTCACCACCTCTTTGTCGTCGAAGTGGTGCTTTACGCCTTGTATAATCTGATAGTCTTCGTGGCCTTTGCCGGCAATCAGTATCACATCGCCTGGCTTGGCAATGAGGGCGGCGGTGCGGATAGCCTCTTTGCGATCTACGATTGAGAGCGAGCGGGGCTTGTTTTCCTCGGTAAGGCCGGCAAGCATGTCGTTAATGATTTCCTGTGGGTCTTCAAATCGTGGGTTGTCGCTGGTGATGATTACCTTGTGGCTCATCTTGGCTGCAATAGATGCCATCTGCGGGCGCTTGCCCTTGTCGCGATTGCCACCGCAGCCGCATACGGTAATGAGCTCGCCCTTGTCGCCGAGCACCTCGTGAATAGCGCTTATCACATTCTCTAGAGCGTCGGGGGTGTGGGCGTAATCCACGATGGCTGTCACGTTGTTCTTAGACTTGATAGTCTCAAATCGGCCCGACACTGAGCTGAGTGTGCTGATTACAGTGAGCACTTCCAGCGGTTCTCTGCCCAGCATGATGGCGGCGCCGTAGATGGCGAGCAGGTTGGAGACGTTGAACTTTCCTACCAGCGGCACATGCACTTCGGTGCCGTTGAAATCAAGCATCATGCCGTCAAACGACATCTCGAGTATGCGGGCATGGAAATCTGCCATGCGGTTTTGAGAATAGGTCTTGACTGTAGCCTTGGTGTTCTGCACCATCACGGGGCCGTTCTTGTCATCGGCATTTATAATGGCGAATGCCTCCTTGCTCAGATTGTCAAAAAACATCTTCTTCGCGTCGCGATAGTTCTCAAATGTCTTGTGGTAGTCGAGGTGGTCGCGGGTGAGGTTTGTAAACAAGGCGCCGGCAAAGGTGAGTCCGCCGATGCGTTTTTGCTGTATGGCGTGGCTGCTGCACTCCATAAATGCATACTGGCAGCCCTCGTCGGCCATCTGGCCCAGCAGTTTGTTAAGGGTGATAGGGTCGGGAGTGGTCTGCTCTGTCGGGTAGGCGGTGTCTTCTATGTAGTTGCACACGGTGGAGCATAGGCCGCACTTGAATCCCATCTTGCGGAACATCTTAAACAGCAGGGTGGCAATGGTGGTCTTGCCGTTGGTGCCGGTCACTCCCACGAGCTTGAGTCGGCTGGTGGGGTCGCCATAGAACTGTGTGGCGAGTTTGCCGACGGCATCTTCGGTGTCGGCCAGCTGTATATAGGTCACCTGAGGACTGAGGTTGTCGGGCAGGGTCTGACACGCCACGGCAGTGGCTCCGAGCTCGATAGCCTTGTCGATATACTTGTGGCCATCGGTCTGGGTGCCGCTTATGGCCACAAACATGTCGCCGGTTTTAATCTGGCGTGAGTCAATGTTGATTCCGGCAATGTCGATGTCGGTATTGCCCGTGATGCTAATGGGCGAAACCTTTTTCAAAATGTCCTGCAGTTTCATAATATGGTGCTGTTTTATTGTTGTGTGGTGGCTGCCACAGGTTGGGGCGTTTGTTTTTTCAGTGAGTCGGGGTTGCTGGTTTGCTGTGCCGCATTTGGGTCGGCAGGCGGCTCGACCACGCAAGTCATGGCCTTGCCTTTTACTCCAAGGGTGAGCACCACAACCTGATTGGCTTTTATCTCGCTGCCGTATGGCAGGCTCTGTGCAATCACTTTGCCTGTGCCGTTGAGTTTTACGCGCAGATGCATTTTCTCCAGCAGATAGCAGGCGTCGCGTGGGCCCATGCCGATTAGGTCGGGCATTATCTTCGCGTCAATCTTCTTGACCGTGTTTTGTGCGTTCTTGCCATTGGTGTCGATCTTGCCGAACGTCGGCATGCCTTTTTTGTTGCCGGGGTATTCTGGGGCTGAGTAATTGAGCTTGCTCAGCAGGCGGTTGGCGTAGCTCAGGTTTGTAAAGTCAAGATAGGGCGACAGGGGGTGGGCAGTGTCTTTGTTGCCGCTGATGGTATTGATGTCGCCTTGGGCCATTACGTATTCTGCCACCTGCTTAAATACCGGGCCGCACATGCCGCCGCCCGAACCGCCGCCCTGCTTTCGCATGCAGACGATGCAGCTGTATTTTGGGTTGTCGGCAGGGAAAAATCCTACGAATGTAATAAGGTATTCGCCCATGTGGCCTTTTTCTTGTACTCGGGCGGTGCCGGTCTTGCCCGCAACCTTGAAGAATGGCGAGCCTGCCTTGCTGCCCAAACCGCCACTTACCACCCACTCAAGGCACGAGGTGATTTCTCTGACAGTCTTGGCCGAGCACATAGAGTCGCGCAGTGCTCGTGGGGGGTAGGACTCGATGGTCTGGCCCTCGCGAGTGATGTGGGTCACAAGGCGTGGGCGCATCATTCGGCCACCGTTGGCCAGGCCGTTGTAGAACGCCAGCAGACTGATAGGCGGCACCATGGTAGAATAGCCGATGCTCATAGAGCCCATTGAGGATGCCGACCAGTATTCGCCGAGTTTCTGCGGACTTGGTATGTATGCCTTGACCCTTGAGGGCGGAATATCGAGATCCATATTGTCGCCAATGCCGAGTTTCATCACGTCGTCGCAAAATTGCTGCTGTCCCGCGATGGTTGAGCCGTAGCCCTGTGTGATGAGCTTGATTACTCCCACGTTTGACGAGAATCCGAGCACCTGTTGCACGGTGCAGACTTGGGCGCTCTTGATAGAGGCGTCCTTGATGGTGTGGCCGCCGATGGTAATCTTGCCCGACGAGCAATCTACTAGCTGATTAATGTTTATCTTGCCCGATTCAAGGCCCGCTGTGATGGACACGGTCTTGAATACCGAGCCTGGCTGCATCATCTGGCCCACAGCATAGTTGCGCTGGTCGCGATAGACACCGTCGCTGCCGCGCTCCAGGTTGGCCATGGCCTTGATGTCGCCAGTGGGCACGTCCATCAGCACCACTACGCCATACATGCCGTTGATTTCCTGCAGCTTGGCCATGAGGGCATTCTCGCAGAAATCCTGCATGTTGATGTCGAGCGTGGTATGCACGTTGGCTCCCTGTATAGGTTCGCGGTCTATAATGGGCACAAATGCGTTGCGCACTTTCACCTTGTGGGCCAGGCCGGGGCGGCCTCTGAGCAGCGAGTCAAACTGCAGCTGCAGGCCCGACGTGCCTTCGCCGGTGCTGGGCTGCACGTCGCCCAGGGTGCGGGCTGCCAGCGAACCGTAGGGCTTGTCTATCTTGCCATATTCTATTACATGGAAACCAGAGAAGTTGCTCGACCTGTTGAAGAACGGCAGCTTCTTTATCTCATTGTAATCCAGGTAACTGACGCGCTCGGGATAGATAAGCCAGTTTTTGCTCTTCTTCTCAAATCCCTCCATCAGCACTTGCTTGAATTCGGCTATGCTCCTTTTGGGCAATATCTTGTTGAGGCCGATGCAGATGCTGTCGAGTTTTTTGAGGAATGTGGTGTCTTTTTCTTCTTGCAGGCGTTTGTGCTTGGCCGAGTCCCTCTCGTAGATGGTGTAGTCCATGTAGATTTTGTATTCCGGCACATAGGTGGCCAGCAACTGGCTGTCGCACGAGAGGATGTCGCCTCTGTTTACCGGCAGTGTCACACTGTCTATCTCGAGAGTCTTGGCTATGTCTTCCCATTTGCTTTTTTCGGCAAACATAGTATAAGAAGCCTTGACTATTATAAACACTCCGGCGAGTGCAAACAGCCAGGCTATAACCATGTATCGGTTGCGTACTTCTTTGTATGGGAATTTCTTCATTTGTGTCTATTGTGAGTGCTAGGTGTGAAACGATGGGATGTTATGGGTTTGGAATAACGGCGGGTTGCTTGGGTGGCATAATCAGGTCGTTGCCTGGTATGTTTTCCAAGTGCTCTATGATTGTGCTGCGGCGGTAGAGGCGCATAAGCTGTGCCGAGCGTGCCATGGCGTTGTAGTGGTTTTCCTTGAGCTCGCGCTTAAGGTGCTGAATGTGAACCTCTTGTTTCTGGGCGTAGTAGCGGTTGCTCACATAGAGCATGGCCAAGGCGACTACCATCACGAGCCACAATATCTGCTTGCGCAGCCATTTGGTGGTCAGGATGTTGCCTCCCAACACAAACGACAGACCTCCCTCGGATTTTTCGCCTTCATCGTCGGTGAGTGACTCAAACAGTCTTTGCTGGGCGGTCTTCTTGTCGAGCGCCTCGTCGTTGTCGTCGTCAATGTCTTTGTCGTTAGTGTCTTTGGGTGCTGCCACTGGGGTGGTGGCGTCCGCTTGGGGTGTAGCGGACGCCACAGGTGCGACTTCCTCTCCGGGCATAATGAGGTCGAGCAGCTGTTCGCTCTCGCGCTCTGCGTTTAATTGGTAATCGGTATCGTCTATGTGCTTTTTCTTAGCCATATCGGAGTGTGGAAGTATGTGGTTGTTAGTGTTTTGTTAGTTAAATCTTTTCGGCGATGCGCAGTTTGGCGCTGCGGCTGCGTGGGTTTTGGGCTTGTTCTTCGTCAGATGGGATGATCACCTTGTTGTTGACAGCCCTGAGCGGGGCGAGGCGATTGCCATAGAAGTCCTGCTCTGTCTTGCCCTGTATGTTGCCCGAGCGGATGATGTTTTTCACCATGCGGTCTTCGAGCGAATGGTAGGTGAGCACCACCAGTCGGCCGCCGGGCCTGAGCAGTTCCACTGCCTGGGTGAGCATTTCCTCGAGGGCCTGCATCTCGTGGTTTACCTCGATGCGCAGGGCCTGGAATATCTTGGCCAGATCCTTTTTTTCGTGGGCCTTGTGTATCACGGGCTCGAGCGCCTGCAGCAGTTGGGCGATGGTCTGTATGGGCTGCTTGTCTCGTGCGCGCAGAATAGCGCTGGCTATCTGGCGTGAGTTCTTCAGTTCACCATATATATATAATATATCGGCCAGTTGCTCGGCAGTGTAGTTGTTAACCACCTGTGCCGCCGACAGGCTGGCGCGTGTATTCATGCGCATGTCGAGCGGTCCGTCTTCGCGAAACGAGAATCCGCGAGAGGCCTCGTCGAAATGGTGGCTCGATACGCCCAGGTCGGCCAGTATGCCGTCCAGCTGTTCCACCTCGTAGTAGCGCATCCAGTTGCGTAGGAAGCGGAAGTTGCTATATACGAGCGTGAAGTTAGGGTCGGCAGGCTTGTTGAGCAGGGCATCGCTGTCCTGGTCAAAACTGTAGAGGTGGCCTTTGCCCTTGAGGGCCTGCAGTATGGCGCGCGTGTGGCCTCCACCACCAAATGTCATGTCAGCCCAGATGCCGCCGTCCTTGATCTGAAGGGCATCAATACAAGGCTGCAGGAGTACTGGGATGTGATATTCGCGTACCATATTATAATTAAATTTTATCGTCGCCCGATTGCGGTTTAACAATCAGACTTGTCGTTGTCGGGTGTCATGATGCTCTCGATGCCCATGGCAAAGTCCTGGTTGGCAGACTGAGCCTCGAGCTTCTGCTTGGCCCATATCTCTATGGTGCCGTCCATGCCCACAAAGGTCACTTCGCCCTCTATGCCCGCCATTTGCAGGTAGCGCTTAGAGAGCAGCAGACGGCCGTTGCTGTCGAGAGTGAGCCACTCTACATCCTTCACATATTGGCGAAGCATGGCCTGATGGCTATGGTTCCACACGCTGAGGCGTTGCTTGAGCTGGTCGAGACGCTCGTACCACACATCTTCGGGGTAGAGCACCAGACAGTCCTCAAACAAGTCCTTGCGCATGATGAGCTTCATTTCGGTCTGCGCGCCATTGGTCGCGCCCTCTTCGGCGAGGGTGCGGCGAAAGACAGCAGGCAGGAAAACGCGTCCCTTGCTGTCAACTTTAGCATCTGTAGTACCTATGAATCTCATGCGAATACTGCGTCTAAATTAGTTTTGGTGTCCAAAATTACACAATTCCCCACAATTCCCCACATTTTTTCGGAAAAATTTTTCAAAAAAATGAAATTTTTTATTTTGCCCACGTTAAAATGCCTGAAAATCAGCACTTTTTGAAAAACCAGTTTTGGTGGGGCAAAAATCGGCTCCGAGAGCACAGAATGCAGATTTTGCAAGTTGTTGGTAACAAACCGCAGTAATTTGATTTTTGAACCATCAACCCAAAATCCGCCCATCGATTCCCTGTTTTTGTGCGCACAGAAATCCCCTTATTTCGGGCTTAAAATTACTAAGTGCGCGCTAATTTCCGTTCACAGCGGTGTGAAGTCGGATCGTAGCCATGTCGTTCTGTGGGCCAAGGAGTTGAACC
>JAZUHM010000369.1:0-2266 GCA_045641725.1 Bacteroidaceae bacterium
ATAAGCGGATTAGTGATATTGTCGTAGTAGTTTTTTGCAAGAGCTTGGCGCTGGGTGTTGTGGTTGTCGAGGTGGTTGAGTTTTACGTCGAGGATGGCGGCTTGCATGGAGTCGAGACGCGAATTGATGCCTTTAATCTGGTGGTGGTATTTCTCGGTGGCGCCATAGTTGCAATAAGCACGAGCGTACGAGGCTATGTCGGGATTGTTGGTGATAATACTGCCGCCATCGCCAAGAGCACCAAGATTTTTGCCTGGGTAGAAACTGAAAGCGGCCGCATCACCCAAGTCGTCGGTTGAGCACATGCCGTGAGCCTGGCAGGCATCAGCCACAACGCGGAGATTGTGGGTGAGCGCAATTCTCTTTATTTCGGTCATGTTGCAAATACGTCCATAGAGATGCACAGGCATGATGGCGACGGTGCGGGCAGTGATGAGAGGGGCGATGAGGTTCGTGTCTATCAAGTATGTGTGTGGGTCGGCATCACAAGGCACCGGCACGAGCCCAGCCTTGGTGATGGCCTGAAAAGATGCAATAAAAGTGTTGGCAGACACTATGACCTCGCTGTTTTCTGGCCAATGGTAAATCGCTTTCATGGCGCACAATATTGCAGTAAGTGCGTCCAGACCATTGGCTGTGCTCACGCAGTATGAGGCACCATTGTAGCTTGCCCAGCGTTGTTCAAAGCTGCTGACTTCCAGACTGTTGAGATAGTATCCCGAACGCACAACACGCAAGGAAGCTTCCTCTATTTCAGCCTGCATGGAAGCATTGAGTTTGCCTAAGTCAAGATATGGTATGTTCATAGCTTAATGGAATAGGTGTCGTAACAAATGCCGCGGGCTCCAAATCCCTCCTTTTGGAGTGTGAGTCCATAGTTGAGCGAGCCGTTGCGCTCAGTGGAAACGCCAAAATCCAGATATTGTGCCTTGCCATAGAAACTCGCCAAAGAAGGCAGTTCTGATTTGCGATCCGCTATACTGAGGGCGGCAATGATGTTGTAAATGACGAGATCAAGCGCACCCGTCTCCTGCCCACGAGGTGAGGAGGCGAGATACTGAGTGTGAATCGTGTTTGGAGAGACATAGACAATAGTTCCCGCAATGAGATTGCCATTGTCGTAAGCGCCGATGAGTTGAATCTGTGAGGGAAAGGCTGAGTGCAGAAGCCAAAGTTCGTCTGGCGTGTGCACAGGAGTGGTTGAATGCTTGTCAGCAAGAATGGTGGTGAGTATTGCGTGGAACTTATCCCAGTCGTTGCGAGTAGTGGCGGCAGCAATGGTAATGCCGCTCTTAGCAGCTTTGCTGATGCAGCGTTTGCGTAGTTCTGCCATTTGCAACGGTGATTGCAGGTTGATAGCCTGACTGATGTGGCGTTGTGCCAAAATTCCCCCCTGTCGGTAAATAAGATATAATTCTTCGTCGTTGGGCTGATTGCTATAGATATAAGGTATTGGCTTAATAATAAGTTGTTGCGCCATAGTCTTATAATGAGCAACGGCAGCATAAACAGCTGCTTCTAACTCGTTGGTATGCAGAGTGCTTGCGGTGACAAAGCCTCCGTATGTTAGACCCTGGTGAGAGTAAATAGTGTCTCCGCAGATGTTGGCAGGCAACAATGCCATCCACTTGCCTTTGTTGTTAACGAAAACGAGAGAGGCGTCTTTAAATCTGTCTGCATGATAGTCCATATAAGAACGCAGGTGTAGCAGAGTGCTATTGCGTGCGCTCAAGACAAACTCGTCCCACTGGGATTTAAATTCGGGTGTATATGGTATGGCTTTAATCATGCGAAGTCTCGTTAAGAAAAGTTTCAAAGTCGTTGATGTATCCGGCAGTGTCGTAATCCTCAGAAGCCATTGTGAGGCAAACTGTACCAGGTTCAAAATCCCATAGCTTGCACCAAACCATTGGCGGAATGATAATGCCTTGGGAAGGGGAGTTCATGGTAAATGTCTTTTGTTCGTTGCCGTCATGAAGTGTGAGTTTAAACTGTCCGCTTATGGCCAACACGCATTCCCAACAAGTGCGATGAGCATGCTGACCTCTCTGCGCAGTGGTGTTGACGTTGTGAATCCAGAACCAGCGCTTGGGGATAAAAGGCAATATCTTCGAGGCGGTAGCAGAATCCATCAGAGTCAGGCTGCCTCTTGAGTCGCTGAAAGTGGGCAGGTTGATAGTTGTGCAATCTTTGAGTTTCATTGTGCGGCCTTTGCAAATATACATTATACCATCTGCAAATTTAAGAAAAAATGTCGATACTCAAT
>JAZUHM010000370.1:0-7612 GCA_045641725.1 Bacteroidaceae bacterium
ATAAATGTAATAAGCAATTTTGAAGTTGTATTTTGCCAGTCTTTATCGTATTTTTTAACAATAATGTCACCCAAGAAAGATATTATTTTCGATTTGATGTAATTTTCTTTTATTATTGTTGAGTAGCAAGACTATACATTCGATGTTTAGCAAAATGTCGTGGGCGCATAAAATATTAAAAAGGTAGGTAGGGGGAGATGTGGTCGCGGTGGAGAAATGGTGCAGAGAGGGGGATGGCTAAGCGGGTTTAGAGATTCATGAGCAGGTAGCCGAGGGCTATGTAGCGCATGATTTTGCCCAGCGAGATGGATACCACCGATTTGGTGATGCCGATGTGCAGTGTGCCCATGGCGATGGTGATGCAGCTGCCCAGGATTGGCACCCACGAGAGCAGGCCCATCCAGGCGCCGTATTTCTGCACTCGCTCGCGGCTCTTGGCGAGTTTGTCGGGCTTGACGCGAAAGATTTTGTAGATGGTCTTTTCCTTGCACAGGCGGCCCATGAAGTAGTTGAACATGCCGCCGAGCACGTTGCCGATGGTGGCATATATTACGAGCCACCACAGGTTGAAGCCGGCCAGATACAGGGCCGACAATATGGCTTCGGAGCTAAACGGGATGAAACTGCCGGCCAGGAACGAGGCGATGCCCATTCCCCAATAGCCCCAGCTGATCAGAATATCGGTAATACCAAGAATAAGCATAGGGCGATGAATAACCAGAAGAATAAATTGCCGGCCCAGCCTTTGGCAAACACCATATAGTGGGCCAGAATGGGGCTGCCCGCCATTATGAGCGGCGGTGCCATGAGGTTGGTGTGGGTTGGCATAAAGACAAGCAGCGCCATCAGCACGGGCCATTGCAGTATGATGGTGTAGTAGTGCATGCGGGTGCTGATTTTGTCGTTGTAGCTTGTGCGGATGAAGTGGAAAAGGCCGATAAGGCCGTAGATAAACAGCACGATTATGGCAAGGCGCCCTTGCTGCCAGAGGTTGGCGTAGAGCAGGTCGGGCAGGGGGCCGTCGGTCTGGATTTGGGGCACGGCAAAGTCGGTGAACTGTGTGCCCCAGTCGGTCAGGGCCTGGGCGATGGTGCCGTTGTAGATGTGCCAGGCCGCCCATACTTCATAGGGCAGGAGCAGGCCGAAGAATATGGCCACAAACGATTTGGCGGTCAGGGTGCGCAGATGCACTGCCATGGCCATGATGCTCACTGGCAGCAGGCAGGCAAAGGCGGGTTGCGCCATGGTCATCAGCGAGAGCGCTATGAAGGCCAGCAGTATGTGGTTCTGGGGGCGCTTGGCCTGGTAGGAATAGAGCAGGCCCGTTATGTGAATCAGATAGAGCAGGCCCATTGCGGCGGCCATGAGGCTCCATTGGTGCAGAGAGTAGCACACTCCGGCCAGGAGCACAAAGACTGACGACACTGCCCAGCTTCTCACGCGGATAAGCTGCAGACTGTTGCTCAGCTGGCGCAGTATGATTGTGGATATCAGCACCACGATCAGGGCAGCGGTGCCCTCGGCGCTCCAAGGTGTGAGCAATATCCATATAACAGCCGCTACGACTATAGTCGCAGGCAGTGCTACCATAGTCGTAGTGAGTGTGTTCTTGATATTGCGGAAATGTGACAAGGCGAATGGTGTTGGTTTATGAAACGACGGCTGTCAATAGGCTGTAGCTCAGCTTATTGCGCTATCAGTTCGGGCTTGTCGGCTGTGAGTTCGAAGTAAGGGTTGCCCAGATCCACATGGTCGCCCCAGTTAGAGCCGTTGGGGTCGAGAATGAGCTCCATTATCTTGGCGCCGTGTGTGTTGATGTCGAGGTGTGCGGCGGTGCTCTGCAGTATGGTGATGTTGCCTGCGGCTACCTCCTTGCCGTCGAGCAGCACGCGGTAGTTGACGTCGCCGTGGGTCTCGGGGCTGCGGTCGAGAATCTCATCGTCGATGCCCAGGTCGGTCACAAAACGCATGGCGCCATTGAGTTTGACGGTGAATTTTGAGGCAGCGTGAGTGGCGATGGCCGACTGATAGGTGTTGTTCTTGATTTTAATCTTATGGCCGTCGATAGACTTGTTGACAAGTATCTCCTTGATAAATCCGTCGTGCGTAGCAAGGCTGAGATTCATGTTTGCCAGTGGCAGGATGTTGCCCTCAGTTGGCAGCTGATAGTAGTTGTCGTGGCCAGGCTCGGGCTTTTGTGTCACGGTGATGACTCTCGACACGTTTTCCTTGATGGTGGTGAGAATTATGCGCGCTGTTCGTGGCACGAAGTTGGTGTTTTTCTGTGCTGTGATGCTCAAGGTTGTGCCGTTTTGCTTGACTTCGAGCCATGGGCAGCGGCAATATAGTTCATAGGCGGACTTTGCGGTCACGATTACCTGTGCATCAGTTTGGTCATAGGTCATCTGCACATTGTCGCTGCTGACTTGAATCAGTTCGCGAGGTTGAAAATACTTAACATCAGCGCTTGCGGTGATGGTTGTCAGAGTTGCCATGCAGGCAAATAGTGCTCCGACCAGAAGCTTTGAGACTTTCATAATTCTGAGGTGTTTTTACTGTTTGTAGGCAAAGATAATTAACAATTGGGAATTAAGGCAATTTTTGGTGGTATATTTTTAGTTTTTGTGCAATAATGCTTATTTATTGAGTGTTTGGGTGGCAATATTGGCCGTTTGCGGTGCAATTTTGGTGCAAGGTGCGGAAGTTTTGTCGTGGCGTGTTTTGGCGGCCAAAAATCGCCAATCGCAAATATTTATTCCGAAAACGCGGCGGAATATTCAACTTTTCTGCAAAAAACAACTAATTACAATTACATAATAGGGCAGATATTGTAAAAATTCTTATATTTGCCCCACATTATTTAATATAAATAGAGCGGGCGCGGGCATATCCAGGCCGCCAGTCCGCATAGAAAGACAAATAAATAACTAAAAAACATAGAAAAATGAAACTAAGGAATTTTGCAAGGCTTACTGCTGCGGCGCTGATGGCGCTCGCACTCCTGCCAGCCGAGGCTTCCGGATGGAACATGGCCAAGGTTAGCATCAAATCTAAGTTTGCCAAAGACGTAAGTCCCACCAACGCTCTGCCCGAATACCCTCGTCCGCAGATGGTGCGCACAGATTGGATGAATCTTAATGGAATCTGGGATTTTTCTTATCTTCCCAGGTACGAAGAAGACATTCCTGACGAGGGATTTCAGGAAATCCTGGTGCCATATTGCACCGAGAGTGCGCTCAGTGGCATCAAGGCCCGCTATGAGAGCATGGCCTATCGCCGCAACTTCACTTTGCCCGCCGATTGGGGCGACAAGCGCGTGCTGCTCAACTTTGAGGCCGTTGACTGGCGCTGCACAGTATATGTAAATGGCAATGAAGTCGGCTCGCACGACGGCGGCTACGACCCATTCTCCTTCGACGTGACCCAATATGTGAAGGCCGGCCAGTTAAATACCGTTGCGCTCAAGGTTTTCGACCCAAGCGACCGCTGGTCAGTGCCACGCGGCAAGCAGGTGAGGAACCCTGGCGGTATTTTCTACACCACCTGTTCCGGTATCTGGCAGACCGTATGGCTCGAGGCCGTGCCACAGACCTATATCAGCGACTTCCGCATCACTCCTGACATCGATGCTCAGACTCTGACCGTCAATGCCAAGGCAGCCGGCACAGCCGACGCAGCCGCAGTGGTCAAGGCCATCGCCTATCACGGCTCTACCAAAGTGGCAGAGGCTGTGGGCAAACCCGGCGAGGACATCGTGCTCCAGATTACCAATCCTGACCTCTGGACTCCCGACCATCCTTATCTCTACGACCTCAAACTGCAGCTTACCGACAAGAACGGCAAGACCGACGACGTAGATTCGTATTTCGGTATGCGCAAAATCAATCTTGCCAAGGACAAGGACGGATTTATCCGCATGATGCTCAATAATGAGTTCGTATTCCAGACAGGTCCGCTCGACCAGGGCTATTGGCCAGAGAGTAATCTCACGCCGCCTACCGACGAGGCCATGCAGTTTGACATCGTGCAGATGAAGAAATACGGCTTCAATATGGTGCGCAAGCACATCACCGTCGAGCCACGCCGTTGGTATTACTGGACAGACAAGCTTGGCCTGCTCGTATGGCAGGATATGCCGTCGATGAACTACGGCGGCAGCAAGGATGCCGGCGTCACCAACGACGCAAACATGTTCACCCCTGAGCTTACTGCGATGATCAATACCCATTACAACACGCCTTCTATCGTCAACTGGGTGATTTTTAACGAAGCCGGCGGACAGCACGACACCAAGAAGTATGTAGATTTGGTGCGTCAGCTCGACCCGACCCGCCTTATCGACGAAGCCTCGGGCTGGACCCACTACGGCTACGGCGATATCAAGGACACTCACCCTTATCCCGCGCCGTCTGGCGTTCCTCAGAACGGAAAGCAGGCAACGGCCAATGGCGAGTTTGGCGGTATCAAACTGGCTGTTGACGGCCACCTCTGGAGCGGCTCGGGCTGGGGCTATGCTTCAGTAGAGTCGCCTGCCGCATTCGACAGCATCATCAGCAATTATTTCAACAAGCTGGCTTATTACAAGACCTACCAGGGCCTGTCGGCTTCGGTCTATACCCAGATTACCGACGTCGAGATTGAGGTCAACGGCCTCATGACCTACGACCGTATCCCCAAGAGCGACATGTCTAAGCTCTACGCAGCCAACCGCCGCCTCATCGAGCGCGACGGTATTGAGGAAGATTATATCCTGCCTACCGCAAATATCGCTCCGCAGAGCTGGAAATATACTTTTACCAACCCTGGCACAGATTATTACAAGCCTGATTTTGACGACAGCAGCTGGAAGATTGGAAATTCCGGCTTCGGCGCAAACGGCCTGGCCAATATGACCTACGGCACACGCTGGACAAGCACAGATATCTGGCTCCGCAAGACCGTGGATCTCAACCTTACCGCCGAGGAGCTCGCCCAACTCCGAATGACTATCTACAATGACGAGGATGTGCAGGTTTATATCAATGGAGTGCTCGCCTATACGGCCACTGGCTACCTCACCGACTATAAGACTGTCGATATCAGCAAGAATGCTCGCGAGGCTATGAATCCTCAGGGCGCCAATGTGATTGCCATCCACGTCAAGCAGACTGCCGGCGGCCAGTTTATTGACCTCGGCCTGCAGCTCGACAAACCTGTGAAGGACCTGCCCGTAGATCGCGTCGTACAGCTCAACATGGACTACACCAAGAGTTCCGAATTGAGCTTTGAGGTAGGTTATAGCCTCGACCCAGAGGCCACCGAGCCCGACCAGAAAAAGTCGTTTACCCGTCTTACCTTTGCCGATGGCGAGGCTAACTATATCGGCATCAACGATGGCGCGCTGCTCACCCCAAAGACCGTGCAGCTCGACATCACCGACCTCACCGCCAGCGTGCCTGCCGGCGCCACCGTCAAGTATTTTATATATGTAAAGCCGCAGACCAGCGGCGAAGGCGAGGGCACAGTGTATAACTGCGCCGTTATCGACTACACCCAGGACCCTGCCGGCGCGCAGACCCCGATGACCATTGATCCTGTCGAGATCAGCCACGAGACCGGCACAGTGCTGCTCTCGGCATCGGCCAGTTCGGATGCGTTCAATGCGCCTCGCAATGCCACTATCACCAATGGCGAACTCAAATGGGACGCGCCGCTCATCACCACAGCCGTTTTGCAGAGCTATAAGGTCTTTGAAAATGGCGAGGCCAAGACTGTGCTGCCTAAGACCACCAGGTCCTATGCTATTACCGACCCTTCTGCCATCTATGCTGTGGCTGCAGTCTATTCTACCGGCACCTCCGAGCTCTCCAACAGCGCCAAGGCGCCGATTACTCCCACCCGCTCGGCCAATATGGCCCGCTATTTCGACGGCGGCGGCTTCTCCTGCCCAGCGGTTTTTTCCAAAGCCCAGCCAAATGCCACTATAGAATATTGGTTTAAGCCCGACACCTTGCTTGCCAACAGCCAGCAGGTAGGACCAGGCTGGGGGTCTTTCCTTATCACCTACGACCAGTTTCGCCGCGTGACTGCGGGCTATCAGAACACGACCACACAGCGCGTGCAGTCAACCTCAAGCGCCATCACCAACCACCAGTGGAATCATGTGGCCGTGACTATAGAAGGCAATCGCCTGATGCTTTATCTCGACGGCGTGCCTAAGCGCACAATGGCGGTACAGGGCTCAAGCGGAATGCCTGCCGTAGAGGAGTTTGTGTTTGGTTCCAACGGCGCATTCCTACAGGGCTGGATCGACGACGTACGTATCTGGAAATCGGCGCGCACTCTCGACCAGATTAAGTCGGATATGGCTGCCGAACTGCTCAATCCCTCGGCCGAACAGGACCTTCTGGCATACTATAAGATGGATGAAATCGACATAAACGGCGTTACCAAGTTGCGCGACAGCGCTCACGGCAACCATGCGTCCTATATCAACACCGCCACCACCACTCTGGCTCAGGATACCAGCATCCTGAATGGCGAGATT
The DNA here is from genome assembly GCA_045641725.1 of Bacteroidaceae bacterium. Classification (GTDB taxonomy): domain Bacteria; phylum Bacteroidota; class Bacteroidia; order Bacteroidales; family Bacteroidaceae; genus UBA6382. The sequence continues at coordinate 6,527 of JAZUHM010000370.1, forward strand.
GCGCCCTTGAGCGCAGACTTTGCCTTTGCCGACTCAGTAGTAGTGGCTGGCTCAGAAATCATGGCCAACGCAATGCTCAACAGCTCGGTTGTGGCGTGGAAATGGGCCGAGCCAACCACTAAGTTTGTGAAGGAAAATCTCCAGAGCGTGTCGTTGGTATTCCCAAAGGCGGGCGAATATGAAGTTAGCCTCACTGCCTACGACGTTGATGGCAAATCTACCGAAATCAGCCACACCATACAGGTGCTGCCGGTCGAGTTGCCGACAGCCGATTTCGACATCTATCAGCCTGACCACACCGCTGGCTCGCTGATTACCCTGATCAATAAATCCACAGGCCTCAATACCACCTACAAGTGGCAGTTGCCATATTCTACCACCGACCAAAACCAGGAGGTGTTCAATGCATCGGCTTCTTATGCCAAGGATGGCATCTACCAAGTCACACTTACCGCCACCAACCCTGCGGGCTCCGTCAGCGTGAGCAAGAATATCGAGGTCAGCAGCGGCGTGCGCAGCATGGTATTTGCGGTTGAGCCAAACGTAATCGTGCCTGGCGAGCCGGTCAACCTGCTTCAAGATAGCGAGGCTGCGGCCGAAAATCTCGTGTGGACCATCTCCAACGACAAAAACCGCACCTTGATACTCGGCGGCAACACCACCTACAAACCTACAGCCGTGGGCCGCTACGACATCACGCTCACCGACAGCGAGACGGGCTCTTCGTCAACCGTGAAGGACGCGCTGCTCGTTTGCGCGGCCAAGTCTAAGACCGGCCTCTTCTTCCGCAATGCGCAGGAGGCCCTTGTGGTGCCATCGCCCTTCACTGCCAAGACCACTAAGTTCACCGTTGAGTGGTGGATGAAGCCTAATATGACTCTCAATGCCGGCGCTATGGCCACGGGCAACGGTGCTTTTGCCATTGCCACCGACGGCGCAGGCAGCATGACCGTGACTGTGGGCAACAAGAAGGCCATTACCCCCGACGGATTCGTGATTCCAAACGAGTGGCACCACTATGCCATCACACTTGCCGGTTCGCGAGTAACGGTATTGCGCGATGGCGAGGCGTTTGCCACAGCCTAC
>JAZUHM010000371.1:0-4825 GCA_045641725.1 Bacteroidaceae bacterium
CGCTGTGAACAAACGTTCACAGCGCTGTGAACTGAAATTTGCGCGCACTTTGTTTTTGTAAGGGCGAGATATGCCGATTTTTAGGCGCGCAATCCGTAGATTTTTACTAACTTTGCAGCCGCTAACGTAGATTACTCAATATGGAAATCAAAAATTATCTCTCTGCTGAGGGGCTGCAGAAGTGGCAGGCGCTCATCAATCAATCTACCAACGTGGTGGTGCTGGGCCATGCGGGGCCCGACGGCGATGCCATCGGTTCTATCCTGTCGATGACGCATTATCTGGTGGGACTTGGCAAAAAAGTTGTACCGATGACTCCCAATGCGTGTCCGGATTTTCTGAGATGGATGCCGGGCATCGACCAGGTGGTTTTTGCTCGCACCGCTGCCAAGAAGGCTCATGCTGCCCTGGCCAGTGCCGACCTGGTGATATGCACCGACTTTGGCATCTACAGCCGATTGGAGGACATTGCCCAGACGGTAGAGGGCCTCGGGGTGCCGGTGATTGTGATTGACCACCACCTCGACCCCACCATCAGCGCCGACCTGATGGTGTCTGACCCTGCCGCATCGGCCACTTGCGAGATAATATTCTGCCTGCTTCACCAGGTGGGCGCCTACGAGCAGATGACCAAGGCCATCGCCACCTGTCTCTACTGCGGACTGATGACCGACACGGGGGCCTTTGCCTACAACTCCAACCGTCCCGAGATTTTTCTCATCATCTCGATGCTGATGGCCAAGGGTATCGACAAAGACCAGATTTACCGCAACGTCTATTACAGCTACACCGAGTCGCGCCTCAGGCTGATGGGTCACTTGATGAGCGAGAAACTGATTCACTTCCCCGACGAGCACGCCTCGATCTTCACCCTCACGCAGGAGGAGATGGACGAGTATAACTTTATTCGCGGCGACGCTGAGGGATTTGTAAATCTGCCCCTGCAGATCAAGGGCGCCAAGCTCAGCATCTCGCTGCGCGAAGACACCGAGAAGCCCATCATACGAGTGTCGTTGCGCTCGGTAGGCACATTTCCGTGCAACAAAATGGCCGAGGACTTTTTCAACGGCGGCGGCCACCTCAACGCTGCCGGCGGATCGCTGCCCAAACCTATGAGCGAGGCCCTCAAAACGGCCAAAAATGCCATCAAAGCATACCGCGATTTGCTGATTTAATATTTTTTATGCCGCCAAACTGCGGTGTATCAACAAAATAAATTATCTTTGCACCCATTATGAAGATAACATCCACACTACAGACCCTGCTCAGCCTCGCTGTGATGGCCACAGCGCTGTGCACCACCCTCACCTCGTGTGAAGACGAGCAGACCTATGCCATACAGAAAAAAGCCGAGCACCGCGCCATCAATGCCTTCCTCAACAAGGGCGTTGTGGTGACCGACAAAGACCAGGGCGGCGAGATCTTGCACGTTGATCCCATCAAGGTGATCAGCGAACAGCAGTTTGCTGCCCAAGATAGCACCACCAACGTCAGCAAGAATGAGTATGTGCTGCTCAGCAACACAGGTATCTATATGCAGATCGTGCGCAAGGGCACCGGCCAGAAGATCAAGCACGGCGAGAACGTCAACATCCTCTGCCGCTACATAGAATACAACATCAAGGGCGACTCGGTGCAGTCGCTCAACAACAATGCCTATTATATTGCCGTGCCCGACATCATCAGTTGCCAGAATTCCTACGGCTACCTCACCGGTACCTTCACCTCGGGCATGATGTATAAAAACTACGGCTCAACCAGTGTGCCGGAAGGCTGGCTCGTGCCTCTGCATTACATCAATCTGAACCGTCAGGACTCCGACACCGACGAGATAGCCAAGGTTCGCCTGATTGTGCCCCACTCATCGGGCCAGTCAAGTGCCGTCAAGAGCGTCTATCCGTGCTTCTACGAAATCACATATATGAAAGGCCGTTAGTCCTTACCTTATTTATATATATAATGGGGAACCCGACACACTCGAGTTCCCCATTATTTTTTGCCATAGGGCGAGGAAGATGTTTTGGAGGCTAATCAAACAACTCCGCCATGATGCCGTCGGAGACAAAGACGCCCTCGCGGGTGAGACACAGGCAGCGGCCCTGGCTCTCGGCGCCGTCGCTCGGGCGCTTGACGAAAGACTGCGGCGCCACAGGCTCCACCGACAATTGCCCGTCGAGGATATATGGTCGCGCCTTGGCCATCAGCTGGCGCAAGGCCGCCTCGCCGTATTGCGAGCTGTAGGCCGCGAGGTCTATTCCCGCAGCGGTGCGCAGTTGGGTGAGGATAGTCTCTTCTTTTCTCATCGCCAAAGTCAGAATCTCCCTCTCGCTGAGGCCCGCAGTGGCTACGTCGCCCTGCGAGGTGAGGTAGGCGCTCAGGTCGGGCGAGTTCCATTGGCGCGAGTTGCCGTCGTATGAATGCGCCCCCGGGCCCAGGCCCAGATATCTCATGCCGCGCCAGTAGCCGGTGTTGTGGCGTGCCTCCAGGCTTGGGCGTGCAAAGTTGGAAATCTCGTAGTGATTGAATCCCGCCGCCTCGGTGCGCTCCATCAGCGCCCTGAACATCTGCAGACTCAGTTCGTCGGGCGCTTCGCTCACCTCGCCGCGCTCTCTCATGCGGTAAAGCTCGGTGCCTTCCTCATAGATCAGGGCGTAGGCCGAGAGGTGGCTGATGGGCAGCGCGAGAGCTTTGTCCAAGTCGGCGCACCATTGCTCCAGGGTCTGGTTGGGCAGCCCGTAGATCAGGTCGATGCTGAGGTTGGTGATGCCTGCGCTGCGCAGGTTGGCTATGGCTTGCTCCACCTGCAGGCTGCTGTGGCGGCGGCGCAAGAGGCGGAGCTGACTGTCGGAGAAGGTCTGCACGCCCATGCTCACCCTGTTGATGGGCAGGCGCTTCAGCATCTGGGCAAAAGGCTCATCCACGTCGTCGGGGTTAGCCTCGATGGTGATTTCTGCCCCCGGCGCAATGTCAAAGCACTCTGCGATGGCGCCAAACACCACCTGCAGTTCCGCCTCGCCCAATACCGACGGCGTTCCGCCCCCAAGATATATCGAGTCAAGCACCGGCTTGGTGCAGGTGTGCGCCCCGCCAATGGCACAGGTGGTCTCGGCAGCAGTCTCGCTACCTTTTATATTAAAATAGCGCGAGCGCAATCTCATCTCGTTTGCCAGCGCGGCGGCATAAGCCTTGCGAGCCTCCCCGCCGCGCACCGTGGAATAGAAATCACAATACACGCAGCGGCTCTTGCAAAACGGCACATGAATATATAATCCTTGCATTTTTACCAATCGTTTTTAGAAAGCAACAAAAAGTCGTTTTTCATGCCAAAAATACAACAAACAATATTTTTAAGCCAAAGTTTTTTCAAAAAAAGCGCATTTTATACCCTAAAAAATTTGTAAACCAAAAATCTTTGCATAAATTTGTGGAGCACGAATAAACAAAACACTCAAAATAACGATCATGAAAGTTTACAACACTACCGAAATTAAGAACATTGCCATCCTTGGTAATGACGGTACAGGTAAGACAACCCTGACCGAGTCTTTGCTGTTTGAAGCAGGCATTCTGAGCCGCCGCGGCCGCATCACTGCTCAAAACACTGCCAGTGACTATTTTCCAGTAGAGCACGAATATGGATATAGCGTGTTCTCTACAGTTTTTCATACCGAAGCTAACGGCAAGAAGCTCAACTTCATCGACTGCCCGGGCTCTGACGACTTTGTAGGCGCCGCGCTCACCGCTCTCAACGTGACCGACACCTCTATCATCCTCGTGGGCAAGAACGGCATCGAGGTTGGCACCACCAACCACTTCCGCTACACCGAGAAACTCAACAAGCCTGTGCTCTTCCTGCTCAACCAGCTCGACGACGAGCGCTTTGACTACGATGCTATCGTGGAGAGCCTCAAGGCTACTTTCGGCTCAAAGGTAATCCCTGTGCAGTACCCAATCGCTACAGGCCCAGACTTCAACGCCTTTATCGACGTGCTCCTGATGAAGAAATACTCTTGGGGCCCTAACGGCGGCAAGCCTACTATCGAAGACGTGCCAGCTGAGGAAATGGACAAGGCGTGGGAAATGCATAAGGCCCTCGTAGAGGCTGCTGCAGAGCACGACGAAAACCTGATGGAGAAGTTCTTTGAAAGCGAAGAGCTCACCGAAGACGAAATGCGCGAGGGTATCCGCAAGGGCCTCGTATCGCGCGGCATGTTCCCATTGTTCTGCGTTTGCGCAGGCAAGGATATGGGCGTAAACCGCATGATGGAGTTCTTGGGCAACGTAGTGCCATTCGTAAATGAGATGCCAGAGGTCACCAATACCGCCGGCGACGTAGTTGCTCCTGACGCAAACGGCCCTGTAAGCCTCTTCTTCTTCAAGACTGCCATGGAGCCACACATCGGCGAGGTGCAGTATTTCAAGGTTATGAGCGGTACCGTAAAGGAAGGCATGGACCTCACCAATGCCAACCGCGGCAGCAAGGAGCGCCTCGGTCAGCTGTTTGTTTGCGCTGGCGCACAGCGTTTCAAGGTTGACGCATTGCAGGCCGGTGACATCGGTTGCACCGTTAAGCTCAAGGACGTTAAGACCGGCGACACCCTCAACGACAAGAACGCCGAGAATACCTTTAACTTTATCAAGTTCCCAGAGGCTAAATACATCCGCGCTATCAAGCCAGTAAACGAGAGCGACAACGAAAAGATGATGGCTGCCATCTACCGCATGACACAGGAGGATCCTACATGGGTGGTAGAGCAGAACAAGGAGCTGCGCCAGACTCTTATCAAGGGTCAGGGCGAATTCCACCTCCGCACTCTCAAGTGGC
>JAZUHM010000372.1:0-2333 GCA_045641725.1 Bacteroidaceae bacterium
GTGAACAGTTGTTCACAGCGGTGTGAACGATTGTTCACAGCGCTATGAACGTTCGTTCACAGCGCTGTGAACCAAAATTAAGTCGCATTTCGATTTTTTTGTCAGGCTCTAAAGTCAAGAAAGATGGTCATGCGGGGGAACTAAAAATCCTCACGGCGCTCTCGCGTGATGAGAATCAGTCATGGAGAAATGGTAAGAAACAATAAATATTAACAACAAATTTGGCACAAAATGGGTTTATAATTCAGTTACTCTTCTGTGGCAACGTCATCATTGACTTTTTGTGCAGCAGCCCACTTTTTCGAGAATAATTATTCAATATCGACCAAACAATGCGTTTTTTATATAAAATCCATAGGATTTTGGGGAATAAATGATTAATTTTGCAAGCACTCAAGACTATATTCCCTTTAGAAATAAAAACGACATGAAGACACACTCTATCTCTTGTGTTTGGAAACAACTATTATGTCTCGCAATGATCTGCCTCTCGGCCGCCAATATCTGTGCCATGAGCCATCACGACGATAATGAAGGCAAACTGACCGAAGGCTACTACCGCATCCTCTCGGCTGGCAATGGTCCGGGCTACTCGGGCGGGCCGTATAACTACGAAAACAAAGTGGCTTGGTTTAACCAAGGCGGCATAGTGCGCTGGGCGGACTATGACACCAGCGACTACGGCATGATCTACCGCCTCACACCCAATGGCGACAACTGGAACATCTTTAACCTCAGCGATAAGACATACATTAACAAAGGCACCGGTCTGTTTGCATGCGAGGTGGCTACCAGCACCACACCTATGGCGCAAACCATTACCTACATCGACAATGGCAAATATACTATCAAAGCCACCGAAGGCACCTATATGTACGCCATGGCAAACAACCACAACGGCAACGGCGAAGAGATGGGCAACCTCAACGTGTGGGGCACTCATGAAGAAGCTGTGAGCTATGGCATAAACGTGTGGTACCTGGTGCCGGTGTCGGAGGAGATTGTGGCATACCTTGAGCAAAACCAAAACAAGCTGACCTACTCTATCAGTCAGACTGCTGTAGCACCCGAGGCTGGCAAGACCTACGCCCTGCGCAACGCAAGCACCAAGACCTACCTCACATGCAACGGCCCATTGACCGCCGACATTGCTCCTGAGCCTGAGTATTTCTGGCAGATTGTGGCCAGCGGTCAAAAAGTGGACGGAATTGAGACCTACTACCTCAAGTCGGTGGCTCACGATAAGTATTGGAAACATATTAACTATGCCGACCAGACATGGGAAGGCGGCAGTCCGTATGACGCCTATGACTGGTACAGCTACGCCGGATTCAATGGAGAACTGACCACAGCCAACGAGGCCATGGAGGTAACGGTGCTCAAGGCTGGCAGCACTGGCACATGGCGCACCAAGGGCACCTCTGCCGGCTATGTGATTGCAATGAAAGACCCCGTGCAGGCCGACAAGACCTACTACTACAAGCTGGGCTGCCAGGACAACAACGTTGGCATGGAGCCTTGGGACGAAAACGTGGGCTGGGAGTTCTATCCCGTGGTGATAAGCGGCGACGTGGGCAATGACCTGCGCAACGCCCTCGAAGCCTATGGCGGCATCGACACCAATGCCCCAACAAGCTCAGACCCTGGCTACTTTGATTCCGCCAAGATGGAATCGTACAAGAATGCATTGACTTACGCTAAAAACCTTAGCGAAACCGCAGGCAAAAACACCATCAAGACTGCCATAGCCGAACTTAAGACCGCATACGAAGCCGTGAAGGAGCGCAATCCGATTCGCGAGGGCTACTTCTATATCGTGACAGCAGGCAACGGCCCCGGCTATTCAAGCGGCCCTTACAACTACGAAAACAAGTCGGCCATCTACAACGGCAGCGAGTATGTGGAATGGGAAGACTTTGCTCCCGACAACTTCAAGCAGATCTACCACTTCACCCCAAAAGGCGACGGCACATGGTATGTTGCCTCTGCCCTCAACGGCACATATATAAATAGAGGCAAGAACTCCTACGCCACCTCGATAACCGTGAGTGCCACTCCCGACAACTCGCAGGTATTTGAACTTGTGAGCGACGGCAAATTTACCTTTAAGCCCAACGGCAACCCATACGTCTATAGCGTGACGTCCAGCCACAACGGCTCAAAGAGCGATAACGGCATGCTCAACATCTGGGGCACATACGATGAGGCTTGCAAATACGGCGTCAACGTGTGGTACATCAAGGAAGTGACCGAAGAGGTGATGGACAAGTTTTCAAAGACCGACTCGGGTCTTATGGCGCTCTGCACCAGTTATGAGACAATGGCCAACAACA
>JAZUHM010000373.1:0-4701 GCA_045641725.1 Bacteroidaceae bacterium
CGCCTCAATTGGTGCTCGGCGCGGGACGCGCCAAGCTACAAAAGTCACCATGCGAGACATTGGTATCGTCCGATAACTCCCCTTTAACTCCTTTAATTTTTTATTGGCGATGCCTTTTTTCTTCCCGTAGAGACTTTTTCTTCCGCACATGGGCTTTGCCGAAGGCTGATGGGTGAAGGGCGCAGAATATCGGAAAATTCAGAGAATTTGACAGGATTCTGCACCCCTCACTCATCAAAGGGCTCTAAGGCCCTAAAGCCCATAAGCGGACTTTTTGATCATATTGATATTATATTTATCCCCACTAAATTTCCACTGAGCCTCTATTTCTCCTCCACAACAAAGTCCCGACCTGCAGGCCGGGACTTTATGACTGTTATGGCTCCCATGCGGAGCGCTAAAGGTTTTTGAGAGAAAGAAACCTATGTATCTGGTTTTAATAATTAATTCCGTTCTCCTTGGTGCGAGGCATTGCCTCTGGTTTACATCTGCTTGAGCATGCTGATAAACTCATTAGAGAATTGTCCGGTGAAGTTTATCACTTGCATCGCTGCGTCAGTTTTATTTATCAGTAATATCTCTACCACTTTATTGTTTGACTGCCTGACCCACATCGCAGCGCCTATCTGCTTAAGCTGATTAGACTGCACTTCCTTGTATCGTGCCTTGTTGTTGGCCAGCATCTTTGTCATCAATTTGCCGTATTTATCAGCGGCGCCGGACGGCACATTGAGGATTCTAAGGCCATTGACGTTGGCAAGCATCTTCAGCAGCATCTCCTTGCGCTCAGGAGTGTTGGCAAAGGGCAGATCTGCGCCCGATTCGAGCATCTGTATCACACTCTTCATCATATCGGGGCTGACAGTGACTACTTCATACTCCGATTCGGCATATACCTTTGGCTGCTTGTTTATTTGCTCCAGCATCTGGGTGAGCACATCCTTGTCGGCCGCAGCCTGAGTGGCCAATACCGGCACTAGCAGCACAAGGAATGTCAATATTATCGATTTCATCGGTAGTTGTTTCTGGTATTAGTTAATTACCTGCGACTTGGTCACAGCAGAAGAGTCAGTGGCCACATCGCCATTGAATGCTGAGCTGAGATCCTTGAGGGCTCCCACCACCTCGGCGCACGCCTCGGTTGGATTGCTGTAGGTATCCTGGTAGCTGGAGTAGTTATATTCGGTAGGCTCCTGCGAATTAGAGGCCCAATAGCTGTTGGAAGCCAAACCCACTGTGATAATCAGCGCAATGGAAGCCACAGCCTTGTAGAATGGGCTGAGCGAGCGGTTGAAACTGATGATGCGGGCCTTGAAAACCTCGGTTGGCTTTTGAGGCTCGAGGCTTTGGATGCGCTCCATCACCATCTGATCGAAGTCTGCATCGAGCTGCGCGCCTTCTTCGGCCTGCATGGCTGTGAAAAGCGGCTTATACTGCTGCAGTTCTGCGGGCAGTGAGTCCTGCATAAAGAATTGGCGCAGGATCTGCTCCTCTTCGATTGTTGTCTGACAGTCGAAATATCGATCTATCAAGCATTTAATATATTTGTAATCCACTGTTAGGAATTTGAAAATTCACAATATTTATTAAAACTTACACTTGTGCTTCAAGCATTGGCGCGCCCTGAAAAGGTTCACCTTGATTTGCTCTTCGCTTAGCTGCATGATTTCGGCTATTTCCTTATAGCTCTTGCCATCCATCTCGCGCAGCTGAATTATTGCGCGCTGTTTGGGCGGCAGTTGGTCTATCATTGCCATAATCTGCGCGCGTTGCTCGTCGGCCGAGAGCTGCTCGAGCGGAGATTGGGCGGTGTCGGGCGTGAGGTCCTCGCTGTCGGCAGAGATCGACTCGTTGTTGCGCCCCGCTCTGCTAAGAGCATCGAGCGAAAGGTTGTGACAAACGGTCAGTCCGAGCTTTTCGGCGTCGGCAGGCGTATCGAGCGCGTCTCGGCGCTGCCATAGTCTGATAAGAGTCTCCTGCGTAATGTCCTGCGCCTCCTCGTGGTCGTGGAGTATTCGCAGTGCAAGCCTGTAGAGCTTGTTTTTAAGCGGCATTACATCTTTGTTAAAGTCTATCATTGCAGGGCTCTCTATTGTTATAACGATTAAGACAGGAAAAAGTTACACTCTTTATTAAGTTTTTTCCTCACCCAAGCATTTTTGGATGAGGAAAAAGCCGATTACCTGCGGCAAAATGCGCCTGAGCAGGGTTTAGGGATTGCTATATGGGGACTGCTATTAGCCTACCAGCAGACCAACCACAAGGTTCTGCAGCCAATAGACTAGCATACCGCTCACCATGCCAACGAAGGCGAGGATGCTGAAATTCTTGAGGTACCAGCCGAAACTGATCTTCTCCAAGCCCATAACGATTACGCCTGCAGCACTGCCGATGATGAGGATACTGCCACCGGTGCCGGCGCAATATGCCAGCAACTGCCAGAAAATGCCGTCGGCCGCGAAATCAATATTTTCGGCTGTAATTTGTGCCAGTTCGGGCATGGGATACATATACATGCAACTGGCCACAAGCGGCACATTGTCCACGATAGACGAAGCCACACCGATGATGCCGGTCACGATATAGTGGTTGCCGTTGGTCACGTCGTTAAGGAATGCGCCAAAGGTCTGCAGCACGCCAATCTCCTTGAGCACAGCCACAGCCATCAGGATACCGAGGAAAAAGAGTATCGTCGAAAGGTCGATGCTGTGGAGCACACGGCTCACGCGGTTGGCACGATTGTTCTCAATCTTGCGGTTAGAGTAGAAGAACTCGGTGATAATCCACAGCACACTCAGCACCAGAATCACACCCACGAATGGAGGCAGACCGGTCAGCGCACGGAAGATCGGCACAAAGCAAAGGCCCAGCACGCCGACGTAGAACACCACGTTGCGCTGGGTGAGAGAGAAATCATACTTCTCGCCCTGGTCCTCCGGGTCCTTGACCATAGGCTGCAGCTTGCCCTTCATGCGCCAAGACATCACTGCCGCCGGCACCAGCACCGTCACAAGCGACGGCAGGAACAGCTCGCGAATAACGCCCACCGTGCTCACGTTGCCCTTGACCCAGAGCATGATAGTGGTCACGTCGCCAATAGGCGAGAATGCGCCACCCGCGTTGGCAGCAATCACCACCATGCCGCAATAAAGCATGCGGGTAGGCTTGTCAACCACCAGTTTGCGCAGCACCATCACCATCACGATAGTGGTAGTCAGGTTGTCCAAAATAGCCGACAGCACAAACGAAATCAGCGTGATCTTCCACAGCAGCGAATGCTTGCGCTTGCTGGCCAGCTTGTTGCGCACAAAGTTAAAACCACCGTTGCTGTCAACCACCTCCACGATAGTCATCGCACCAAGCAAGAAGAAGATAATCTCACTCGTCTCGGCCACGTTTTCGCCAAACTGCTTCACAATCTGATCCTTGAAAGCAGCCAGATCGTTCAGCGTAGAAGTGCCAGGTATATACTCTGCCGCACCGCAGATATACAAAGTCCACAGCGCAACACTCAGCAAAAGGGCAATAGCAGTCTTATTAACCTTGAGATTATGCTCAAGAGTAATAAACAAATAGCCCAGAATAAATACTACAATAATTGCAATAGTCATTATCTATATGGTATTAAAATTCACTTTTTCGCATGAAATAATATTCACGATTTATGCAACATCAGCAGCCATGTGCCGCGCCGCCCAGAATCGGACTGCAAATTTAGCAATAAATTAAGAATGACAACCACAAGAACAAAAATATTTTCAGTCAAAAACCAACATTTTTTTAACCCCGCAAAAAATCCCAAATAAATATGCACATTCACAACAAAGTCTGTGCAGTTTCGCACAACTAAAAGGACTGATTCCGCCACAGCGAAACCAGCCCCCATCGTCAGGTGCGCTACCTTGCGGCAGCAACACCACTATTTATACTGATCGTAATACTCACTCAAATCAGAATTCATCTGATCAAGAATCTTCACATAACGACTCAAAAACTTAATCAAATCGTGAGAAGAATAACAAAACTCAGTAATCTTAATCATAATACTCTCCTGCGAAGGAGTAAGATAGCACTTGCCCACCTTATACTCGCGGTTAACCTGATTGATAGCCTTGCGCACAGCATCAAGATTCACATCGTGCGCACCCATATCAGTACAAACCTGCACATAAAAATAATTTTCGTCATCCATAGGCTCGTCTCTCACCGTCACCCAATAAGTAGTGCCCTCAACCTTGAAAACCAAGTCATCATCCTCATCAATACTCGGCTTGTAGCCCTCCTCAGTCAAGTAATTCTTCACACTGTTCAGAAAAACCCTCTCCGTGCTGGTAAGGTCAGCATTCGCAGCCACACAAATCAACAGCGCAGCCACAGCAAAAATAAATTTTTTCATAAAACTCAAAAAATATTTAGAAATTCAACAAATATCAAAGCAAACACACACGCCTCCAGACCCACAATCCATTCACCCCAGCGCCCCACATCCAGGCCCGCCACCGACAAACAGACCGAAAAATCATTCAGCCATCGCACAAACAATGCAATTATGGTTGCAAAAATAAACATATCCACAAAACTGACAAAATTTGAGCCCCCTTTTTTGCAATCTCCCCCAACAAAACACACAAAAAAACACCCGGAATTCGCCCCGAATTCAACAAAGCGCGCGCAAAATTCAGTTCACAGCGCTGTGAACAA
>JAZUHM010000374.1:0-13715 GCA_045641725.1 Bacteroidaceae bacterium
TGATATTTGCGTATTGATTGCCTCGATAGAATTTTAGGCCTTCTACGTTTAATTCACGACTATTATACGAAACGGTGGCCGGGGAGATTTGCCACAAAGTGTCGGAGATATAGAATTTTGAAGGCAGGATATTGCACACAATATTAAGTCCATTTGCGTCACGGCTAAAGTTTGTGAGCGTTGCGACATATCCGTTGCTTGTGGGATCGTCTAGATTTCTCCACAAGCTTTCGGTTTTGAGCTTATTGAGAGCGCAAGCGAATGAGTTTTCTATACGCACGGAATTCTCACCAAAATACTTTGTCAGCATCACATTTCCCGACAGACTATCCGCGCGATTGCTATAATAGACACTGACATTATCATATCTCGAACCATCAACTTCTACCTGCGGTGCGACTATTGACATAGAACTATAATCGTTTGTCGAAAAAGAACCATGTATTTCAATAGGATTATTCAAAGTGACGTCATAGCCAAGCAACTGTGCCACAGGACTAATATCCTTAACGTTTCCATCAAGTCTCAAATACCCAGGATAACCGTTTGCATAAGTTCGTTTGGCTTCTCCCAACGATGGCAAATGCATTAAAACCTGAGATTTAACCACATCGGCTATCTCGTTGAAATTCAGATTGGTTTTAGCATTAAGATTTATCCAATCCGAAGCGCAAGAATAAAGATTTTCGTTGCCATCTTTGTGATAATCGAGAGCCATATCCCCCACCCTGACATTCTGATTGTCTTGCATCACGAGACAAAGGCCATGCATATCCAAATGGCAATCCCGCCATTGATTTAAGACGTTGCTGATAGTTGCCGTAAACTGTCCCAAAATCACGTTCGGCACATTGTCGCCAGTTAATCCAAAAACTGCCGGACGAATATATTTTGCATCGATATCGGCTGTCAAATCATCGCCCCTACCAATATTATTTAGGGCAAATTCGCCCTCGGAAATTATGTTGGAATCAGAAATCTTAAACGCCGTCTTCAGATTGTTGGCTGTATAATTGGTATTTAGCTCTATGTTATTGATGGGCTGGTTGTTATAAATAACCTGTTCAATAGTTGTTGCAACTGACGCTGAAAGTTCACTTTGTATTTGCGGCATTGTCAGCCCGACAATGTCAAGCACTTGGTGATTAGACAATCCAATGCGCCCCTTCATCACGCCGTTAGACATGCACAATCTCTGCTCTAAGACTTGGTCAGGAACTTGCAATTTGTTTATGCCGAATTCAAAGTCAGCATTATTGCCTCTAATGGCCAATTGCTCTTCAATATCGCACAGTGCTGTGCGTGTTGCACCGTCAAATTCTATTTTGCTGTTTACAATATCCAGACTGCCCTGTTGTTCAATAAAGGCCATTTCATCGAGCAATTCGCTGTGTGGTAATTCCACGTCAAACAAATCGGCAATAGCAAGTATATCATGCTTGTCAACATCGAGGTTAAAATCAATTTTTGCAGATTTCATCGGCGAATATCCGCACTTTATATCCGCATCAATCAATTTGGAATCCTCCGATTTTACCGATAGTTTTGCAACAATTGGGCGCGAGATCGGCTGCAAAGTGTTTTTTGCATTAACCTGGGCCGTATATACTCTTTCAGACTGCTTTATAGTGCAAAAACAATCGATTTCATCGAGCAATTCAACCTTGTTGCCAACCCCGCTTTTCGTATAAACCACAAATTTGGAATTATTCAAATTGACATCGAGTTGCTTGCTGTCAATAGCGGCCGCAAGGTTTTTCAAGTCAATCTTAATGCGCTGCCCTTCATCCAAAGCCCCGATTTCTGCTTGCAATTTCGTGACTTTCAAACCTGTTGACGTCTCAAAACCAAAATCTCTTATTCGGGCATACAGATGCTCTTTACTGGTATCTTTAAGCACCAAACTCGTAAAAAAGTGCTTTATATCAATATGGTTTGCATCAAACAAGTCTTTCGTTTTTGGGGCATTCAAAACATCGTACTTCACATTGACATCCCTACACAGCAACGACTTCAGATTTACTTTAATCTTACTCTCGCTATTAGGTTTTGGAGATAAACTATCAATCACAAATTGATAATTAGGCTTACTGTCAGCTGTTGTTTTATATAACAGTGCGTCAGCTTTAATAATTTTGAGATTGGAAATATTGACATCGCCTCCTAAAATAGGCAACAATTCTACGGTGAATTCTACACTTTTTGCTTCGAGCATCTTTTTGCCCTGCTGGTCATAAATCAGCACATCAGACAATGAGGCAGACCCCGGCATTGACAATTGCATCTCGCCAACATCCACACGACTGCCAATTGCCTCACCTACCAAATGCGCAGTTTGCTCACCCATCCATTTCTTGACAGGTGGCAACGACACAACAACCCCAATCGTTAGAAAGAGGGCCGCCATGCCTCCGACAATAACAATCAATATGTACCTGAGCTTTTTAATAACTGTGTTGTATTTACATGCGCACATCACGCGCAATTTAATAATGTGCAAAATTAGGAATAATTTTCCAACACTCCAAGAATCACCCCTCTAAAATTAGCCCTAACCAGCCAAAAGACTATATCGTCAACAGGATCTGCCTCAAGAAACCCAACAAACAATCGATACATTTTTGGGCCTCAAAAACTAAATTTATTTCGCCATAAAATCATCGTGATTCGTGCTAATTTTAGTTCACAGCGCTGTGAACGTTTGTTCACAGCGGTGTGAACGATTGTTCATAGCGCTGTGAACGATTGTTCACAGCGCTGTGAACAGAATTTATAGCGCATTCTGATATTTTTAGCACGCAAAACATATTATTCTTGTCGCAGTCAAAATTATCATTGAGGTATGATCTTACAATGGGCTCAGAATTGCTATTTTCGATATCATTATATGCGTGCGCACATGTGGGCATTAAAATAAATAATGTAAAAGTGAGTATTTGTTGAAATATTTTCATAACTTTGCACACTAATTCGCCATCTGGCGATATCGTTTATTATGAATTAAAAATTATTTAGAAGAATATTATGTACAAGATTGTAAAAAAAGAACAATTCTCAGAGAATGTATTTCGTATTGACGTAGAAGCTCCGCTTATTGCCAAAAGCCGCAAGGCGGGTCACTTTGTCATCATCCGAGTTGAAGAAGGTGGCGAGCGTGTGCCACTTACCATAGCCGGCAGCGACCCACAGGCTGGTACTGTTATGCTGGTTATCCAGCAAATCGGTGTTACCACCCGCAAACTCTGCGCAATGCAGCCAGGCGATTATATTGCTGACGTGGTCGGTCCACTCGGCCAGGCTACCCACATCGACAACTATGGCACCGTAGTTTGTGCCGGAGGTGGTGTAGGTGTTGCACCTATGCTGCCTATCATTCAGGCACTCAAGGCCAAGGGCAATCGAGTTATCTCTGTATTGGCAGGTCGTTCAAAGGATCTTATCATCCTTGAAGATGAGGTACGCAAAAGCTCCGACGAGGTTATTATCATGACCGACGACGGCAGCTATGGTCAGAAGGGTCTTGTGACTGAAGGCATCGAGAGCGTCATCAAGCGTGAAAAGGTTGACAAGTGCTTCGCTATCGGCCCTGCCGTGATGATGAAGTTCTGCTGCTTGCTCACTAAGAAATATGAGATTCCTACAGACGTTTCGCTCAACACTATCATGGTTGATGGCACAGGTATGTGCGGTGCTTGCCGTGTGACTGTTGACGGCAAGACCAAGTTCGTTTGCGTAGATGGTCCCGAGTTTGATGGTCACAAGGTTGACTTTGACGAGATGATGAAGCGCATGAAGGCATTCTCTGCAGAGGAAAAGGCAATGCTTGAGGCATTTCAGGCTGGCGAGAGAGCAAAGGTTGCTCAAGCCACCAAGGCTGCTGCCGCAACTTCTAACGAGGGCGGTGCAGCATTTGTAGAGTCAACCCGCGATTCAGAATGGCGCACAGAGCTCCGCAAGAGCATGAAGCCAAAGGAGCGTATGGCCATTGAGCGCGTACAAATGCCTGAACTCGAAGCAAAATATCGCGCCACTCAGCTGAAGGAGGAAGTTAATACCGGTCTCTCGCTTGAGCAGGCCCAGCAAGAGGCAAAACGCTGTCTTGACTGCAACAATCCTGGCTGTGTGACCGGATGTCCTGTAAATATCGACATTCCTTCATTTGTAAAGAACATTGAAGTTGGCAACATAGATGGTGCTGCTGCGGTGCTGAAGAAATATAGCGCACTCCCAGCCGTTTGTGGACGTGTTTGCCCACAAGAGAAGCAGTGCGAGTCAAAGTGTATCCATCTCAAGACTGGCGGCAAGGCCGTAGCAATTGGCTATCTGGAGCGTTTCGCTGCTGATAACGGCAAGGTTGCAACCGGTGTTCAGGCAGAGAAGAACGGCAAAAAGGTTGCTGTAGTTGGTAGCGGCCCTGCTGGTCTCTCATTTGCCGGTGCCATGATTAGCAAAGGCTTTGAAGTCACCGTATTTGAGGCACTCCACGAGATTGGCGGTGTATTGAAATACGGTATTCCCGAGTATCGTCTGCCCAACAGCATCGTAGAGAACGAGATACAAGCACTTGCTGCGCAGGGCGTTGAATTCAAGAAAGACTGCATGGTTGGCAAGACTATCACTGTTGACGAGCTCAAGGCCAAAGGCTATCAGGGCATTTTCGTTGCCTCAGGTGCCGGCCTGCCAAACTTTATGAATATCCCAGGCGAAAACCTCATCAATGTGCTTTCTAGCAATGAATACCTCACCCGTGTAAACCTTATGGACGCAAGCAACGGTGCTACCGACACACCTGTGCCATTTGGCAAGAGCGTGGCTGTGATTGGTGGTGGTAATACTGCCATGGACTCTGTGCGTACAGCTTTGCGCCTCGGTGCAGAAAGAGCCATGATTGTTTATCGCCGTTCTGAAGCCGAAATGCCTGCCCGTGTAGAAGAGGTTAAGCACGCCAAGGAAGAAGGCGTTGAGTTCCTCAACCTCCATAATCCAATCGAGTACATTGGAGACGAGCAAGGCAAGGTTAAGCAAATCGTTTTGCAGAAAATGGAACTTGGCGAGCCCGATGCCAGCGGTCGCCGCAGCCCTGTGGCAATTCCTGGCGCCACAGAAACTATTGATGTAGATGTTGTAGTTGTAGCAGTAGGCGTATCGCCAAATCCAATTGTGCCACGCAGCATCGAAGGCCTCGAACTCGGTCGCAAGAATACCATTGCCGTAAATGATGACATGGAATCTTCCATCCCAATGATTTACGCAGGCGGCGATATTGTCCGTGGCGGTGCAACTGTAATCCTTGCTATGGGTGATGGCAAGAAAGCAGCTGAGTGTATGGCACAATAACTAAAGTAAATGAATAGATTTACATCATATCTTGTAGTGGGAGAAGCTGCAGCATTTATTTGCTGCAGCACTGCCACTGCGCAAAACAAACGAAAGGGAAAGGCTTCCGAACCGGCTTTCACCAAACCACGCACAGAGATTGCAGACTCTTTGATGAAAGCCTACCTGTTTGACGAGGCAAAAGACATTATCGATGCCGATATCAATTCTGCAAATGCAGCCAACTACCCTACCGACAAGCTCAAACTTGCAAGCGAAAGAGCCACACTCGGCACCAACATGCTTGAGGCTACCGAAAAAGTGGTTGTAATAGACAGCATTGTGACAGATAAAGCCCAGTTTTTGAAAGCTATTTCACTAGATGCAAGTTGTGGAAGCATTTTAAACGGACAAGAAATCAAACAATTACTTGTACTCAGCGACACTCCACTTGGATATGGCTATTCCAATAACTTTGCAGACCATATAATCTATAGCCAGAAGATTTCTGAAGACAAATCAGAGCTGATGAGCACCAACCTCTTTGGAAACAAATGGAGTTCTCCTCAAGCTTTGGAGGGATTGAGCGATGAAGGCATGCAAGACTATCCGTTCCTCATGTCAGACGGTATCACATTGTATTTCGCAGCCGACAATAGCAATTCTCTTGGCGGCTACGACATCTTTATCACCCGATTCAATGCCAACACAAATTCCTATGTAAAGCCAGAGAATGTGGGCATGCCTTTCAATTCGCCGTTCAATGACTATATGATGGCATTTGATGAGGTTAATCAGCTGGGATGGTTTGTGAGCGACCGCTATCAGCCAGAGGGAAAAGTCTGCGTGTACATATTTATTCCGACAGAAACACGCGAGACATATAGCGATCTGGATGACGAAGAATTGATATTCCTTGCTTCGCTCCGCAGTATTAAAGCTACACAAAAGGATTTTGCAAAAGAAGTTGCCGCAGCAAAAGACAGATTGCAAACGGCTCGCAAAGCAGAAACTGGAATTGAGACAAAGAGCGATTTCTGTTTTGATGTAGCTAACGGTATTCGTTATACAAGCATAGAGCAGTTTAAAAACAAAAACGCGAAGAAACTGGCTGAAGATTTAACCGTACTATACAGCAAACAGAATCAACTCCTGACTATGCTCAACGAAAACAGAATAAAATTTGGTGAATGTAAATCCGAAACGGAGAAAAAGACTCTCTCACCAATCATTTTGCGTCAAGAGCATGAATATGAAGCACTTAAGCAGCAGATTAAAGATTTAGAAAACAAAATAAGACAAACAGAAATCAATTGATTATGAAAAAATTATTGTTTATGCTCTTGGCTTTGGTGTCGATAGCAGCGTCAGGGCAGTTTGCAACAAAAAGATTCTATGCGTGGCAAGGAAAATTGGGCACAGACATCTCCTTCAGACTCGAATTGGAGCAAGCCAGCAATGGACTCGTGATAGGCGAAACAACTTATTTCAGAAAAAATGGCAAGACTGCTAATATTCCTGTATATGGATTTTACTTGCATTTGGAAGACGGCGACGAATTGGTCTTGACAGAATATGACGGAAGAACAGCATGCGGCACTTTCATTATTGAGATTGACCAAAACGGCGAGTTGCAATGCGGCAAATGGTCGCACCTGGACAAAGAATTAGACCTTAATGAAATAAATAAGGTTAGTTTTTCATATGGCAAGCACGAAAAGTTTATATATCCCGCCACAGGTGCTCAATGCAATGGCGAATATGGTTTCCGATATAAAACAGGGAATCCCAACTGGGATGAAAATGGCGGTTATGCCGAACTAAAAGTTGGAATAAATGGCAAGCAAATAAAGTGGGAAATGAATCAAGTAACTCCAAACATTGCCGAAGGCAGTGGCACCAGCGCATTGATCACAAATACATTTTCAGGCAAAGTCGGCAGCTTCAAATTCAAAGCATATATTTACAAAGACTGCCTGTATGTGATAAATACCAATCCGCAAGATGCCCCATGGGACGAATTTGGAGCTCATGCTACTCTCGAAGGAATTTATTTGAAGCATAATACTAAGAAATAATACAATGAAGAAAACTATTTTCATATTGATTTGCTTGTGTGTAGCATTGAATATTGATGCACAAATTAACAACGTGCCAAAAGATGTTCAAAAGGAAGTAAAAGAAATTTACGCACATGCCATGGAACTTATAGCCATGCAAAAAGAAGAGCCTAACACAGCCAATTATATGTCTGTCACAACAAAACGCATGGAAGCCGCAGTTGGCAAATGTGAGTATTTCACAGAGTATTTTGGTACACTTGAAGATGGAAGCGCAGAAGATTTTGAAGACTCTGGTATCGGTCCTGTGCATTACAAACTGTTTTTTATGCGTGAGAAAAAGACATTTATTGATGCTATAACGGGGCCTAGTTACACCGAGTATCTCTATCACCCAGAAACCGGCAAACTGATATTCTGCTATACTAAAGATTCTTCATATTATGCCGAAGAACCAGTTACGATTGAAATTCGATATTATTTTACCCCCGATGGCAAATTTGCTGGCGATATGTTTGACATAAAATCGCAAGAAACGGGCAAAAAACTTACTATAGTAGATGAAATGGAAATAGAAGAAGAAAGCATTGCTCGCCAAGTCAAAACTGCCCAAAAACGTTTTGAAGCGTTTAATAAACATATGAATTAGTTCTTCCTATACCTTATTATATAATATGTATTTTTCCCCATCTGAATTTATTATAAACGAAGACGGCTCTGTTTTTCACCTCCATCTCAAGCCCGAGCAGATTGCTCACAAGGTAATTCTCGTAGGAGATCCTGGCCGTGTAGAGATGGTTGCCAGCCATTTTGAGTCAATAGAATGCGATGTACAAAGCCGCGAGTTCCATACCATAACTGGCACATTCGCAGGCAAACGCATTTCGGTTGTATCTACCGGCATTGGCTGCGATAATATTGACATTGTAGTTAACGAACTTGATGCACTCGTTAATATTGATTTCAAGACTCGCCAGGAAAAGCCCGAACTGACTTCGCTTGAAATCGTACGTATCGGCACTTGCGGAGGCTTGCAACCTTTCACACCAATAGGAACTTTTATTGCTTCAGTTAAAAGCATTGGTTTTGATGGCCTTCTTAATTTTTATGGAGGTCGCAACGATGTGTGTGACCTTGAACTTGAAGAACATTTCAAACAGCACATGCATTGGAATCCACAGCTTGCCGCCCCCTATACTATTGATGCAGATGCAACCCTTATCCAGCGCATTGCACAAGATGACATGGTTAAAGGCATAACCATTGCTTGCGGTGGTTTTTATGGTCCCCAGGGACGCCGTTTGCGCATACCTTTGGCAGATCCAAAACAAAACGCCAAAGTAGAATCATTTGAACACAACGGTCTCAAAATCTGCAACTTCGAGATGGAAAGTAGCGCCGTTGCTGGATTGTCACGCCTATTAGGACATCGTGCCATGACTAGCTGTATGGTTATTGCCAATCGCGTTGCACAAGAAGCAAACACAGGCTACAAAAACACAATCGACACCCTTATTACCAAAGTGCTCGAAAGACTATAACCTATGTCAACAATCTGCGCCATAGCCACAGCTCCCGGCGGAGCAATCGGAATCGTAAGAATCTCTGGCCCCGAATCCATCACCATTGCCAGCACCATATTTAAGGGCAAAAAAACTTTAACCGAGACTCTGCCCTACTCAATTCACTACGGCAAAATAATTGACGATAATAATATCCTTGACGAAGTTCTAGTTTCAGTTTTCAAAGCGCCAAATTCCTACACTGGCGAAGACTCCGTCGAAATAGCTTGTCACGGCTCAAACTACATCTTGCAACGCATAATACAATTGCTTATCGGCAATGGATGCACGATGGCAACTGCTGGTGAATTCACGATGCGCGCTTTTGCTAATGGCAAGATGGACCTCTCGCAGGCAGAAGCCGTGGCCGACCTTATTGCCGCCGACACCAGAGCTGCTCACCAAGTCGCAATCAATCAAATGCGCGGTGGCATTAGCCAACGATTGGCAGAACTGCGTCTCCAGTTGCTTAACATGGCATCGCTTCTGGAATTGGAATTGGATTTCTCAGAAGAAGATGTAGAATTTGCAAATCGAGAGCAATTACTCAAGCTTGCTATCGACATACAGGCAGAAATTCGCCAAATGTCCAACACGTTTTCCTCTGGTAATGCCCTCAAAAATGGAGTGCCCGTGGCCATAATCGGAGCTCCCAATGTTGGTAAGTCAACTCTCCTCAACGCACTTCTACGCGACAACAGGGCCATTGTGTCTGACATCAAAGGCACTACTCGCGACCTAATTGAAGACACAATTACCCTTCAAGGCATTCTATTTCGCTTCATCGACACTGCAGGACTCCACACCACCGACGACACCATCGAGAAGATTGGCATAGAGCGTTCGCTCGAAGCCATCGGCCGCGCCCACATCATACTCCTCGTAACAGAGCCAGATGTGCCTTATCCAGATATCAAGATTCGTCAAGACCAAACCGTCATTCGCATTCTCAACAAAAGCGACAACTTCCAGGCAATCAATGGGACAGGTCTTGCCCAACTCGAACAGCAATTGGTAGATTCCGTTCCTCATGTATCAGACCATACCGTTCTGATTACCAATATGCGCCATAAAGAAGCTTTGGACCTCGCGGACCAAGCCATCACAATTGCAATCAACAACATCCAGGCAAACTTCACCGGCGATCTCATAGCCGAAGACCTCCGTCAATGCCTCGCCCACCTATCCGAAATCGTTGGCGAAGTCTCCTCCCCCGACATCCTCAAAAATATTTTTAGCCATTTCTGCATCGGTAAGTAACTCCCTGTTACCAACGATTACATACTGTTAAATAATAGAGTTAAGGCGTTCATTATGAGCGCTTTTTTGTTTTCGCATTTTATTGTACATACCAGTATCTGATGATTTCTAACTGCTGATTTGTACCTCATCTGTATATCACTCTCCTATTGCTATCACGTATATCATACAGATAGTAGAAGAATTGCACATCGGTGCACATAGATGCACAAGAATGCACATTTTAGGAGGGTTTGATTTGAGTTCACAAACTTCATTTTCTAACCAGAAATCATCTCTAAATGTCAAGTACATCAATTGATATTCGCAAAATTTGCGAGCATTGCGTGAAAGAGTTTATTGCACAAAAGTGCAGTACCAGATACTGTTGCAAGCAATGCAATAGTGCCGCTTACAAACACCGCAAAATTTCTTGGATTTAGAGAAACAATTGTGAATTATTTAATGTTTTTCGCGAATTTTATTGCCATAACGCTCACTTTTTATGCTCGGCACATATCAAAATCGACTTATTAAGGTACAATTTATGCTTAGTAAGACATAAGTTCATAGTAACAATGACTGTCCAAAACGGACATTCTGAGAAGGTAATAATTATAAATTATCATAAAAGTAAGTCAATAACTGATATTCCATCATCTTTATTGCTCAGTTTACAGAATAATTTAATAACTTTGCACATAGAATATATTGTTTCATACTTTGAAATGCACATTGCAAAAGTAGGGACACAGATTGCAAACCTTGAAATATCGCTAACTATGGCAATAAACTATCACATCCAAGAACTGCCAGACATGCATAATGGCATTTCCCAAAGGCAGAGACTTATACCGCCTTCAACAACAAGAAGATGATAAAGAGGATTGCTCTTGAATCTGGTCTTCAAGAAGGAGCAGTACTTGCTGTATTGGATGCATTACCAAAAGCATTGAAGAATATTCTGCTTGAAGGTCATACATGTAAGATTGATGGCTTGGAAACCTTCTCATTGTCACTATCTTTTAATGAAGAAGGTAGAGTTGGCATCAACCGCATGAATTTGAAGGTTGATTCAAATCTTATTGGTGATATTAGAGAAGAAGCTCAATTCAATAAAGTTCAATCGGATGTGGTGTCTGTAGCTTCATCAAAACGTAACTTTACTCAACATGTAGAGATGCTTAGTGAATGGCTTACGCTTCATGAAAGCATAACACTACAGGAGTACGCTAATCTCATTGGAACATCAACCTCTACTGCTTCACGAGAATTAAAGAAGATTTGCGCCATGGAAGATAGCAAAATTACTTCGTCTGGCATTGGAGCACGTAAAATTTGGGTTAAATCTCAAAAATAAGTAAATATCCTACTAGCCTCTCCCATGATTTGGGAGTACCCTACCTTAATTTTGCACAAAAAAATAGAATTTTCTATGGAAAGTGTTATAAATAAAAGCTACAAAGAGCTACTTAGCGAGCATGTAGAAAACATATTTAAGGGTTATAGTGAACCTGGTCTTCATATATGTGACATCGCCACAGGTGGCGGTAAATCATATACCATTGGAAAACTGACTTGTGAATACTATCCTGACTATTTTGAACGTATTATTATTTTATGCGTCCAAAACAAACTTGTTGATGGAATGAATCGTGAAATTGATAGGTTTATCGCTTCTGAAGCAAGCAGGATAAAGCCAACTGACAAGTTAGTTATAGAAAACAATCCAGAGGTTATCACGAAAGCTGTGGGCAATGGTAGTTTCAAAGAACTTCTTGCTCAAATGTCTTTCCATATTGGTGAACAGAAGAAGGACTATAATGTAAATCAAATCCAATACAGTTACAACTGGGTAAAAAAGACCTTCGAGGGACTTGCTGGGTTGCTGAAAACATTAGAGTCGAATGGAAAGAACGATAATCTACAGAATCAGATTAACGAAGGCGAATCGAATTTGCGTAGGTCTGTAAGAGTATTCTTTGATACCTACAAAAAACATTTGGAAAATACAAAGCAGGTTAGAAAAGTATCTGTAGAATACATATTAAGACATTTCCCCGCATTAAAAGAAGTATATCCACAGGTTGAATTCCGAAACAAAAAGGTTCTTATTATGACCGTACATAAGGCTATGTATGGTATTGACCCTATTCTGACTGAAAAGATTCAACTGGCAAATTTTGCAGACAAGAAAAAGACATTGATTTTATTCGACGAATCAGATCAAGCTGCCGTATCAATGAGAAATGCCATCATTGACCAAGCCATCGAAAATGCAGGAGGAAACAAACGCTTTGCGAAGGGGTATAATGGCTATCTCCAATATAAAGCCTTAATTGATAATCCTGAACACATTTCAAACGAATACTATGGTAATCTTTTGGAAGACAGCATACGTAAGGCGCAGTCAATCAACCAAACAAACTGGGAAAGAACATTTAAAAAGACAGAACCATACAAGAGTATTTTTCTTGATGATATTTCTAATTTGGAAAACTACCGCAGAGGAGTTTTCTTTTCTGGTCCAACTCTGAAATTGAATATATCACAAAGCAATGATAAAACTCGTTCGTTTATCTGTTATAAGAAAGGAGAACGACACTTTAGATTAGTTCATAGCGAAGAGGAACCTTCGTATGACATTGTGGTTCCAATGAACAAGTTCCTGTCTCTTGTGATGAGCAACACTATTGCAATAAAATCACAGTTGAGAAAGGTTATATCAGAGTCTTTGCAAAAGAGTCGTCAAAAATTTGAAGAAGAGGAGAAAGCTGTAGCAAACAATACGGCTTCAAAGAATCATTTTCTAGGTTATCCAACACTCGAACGCGAGATACACACTCTTTTGTCAAGATTCGAAACTACATCTGAGTTCCAGTTCGAACAGCAGATGAATGAGTTTATGACAAACAGAAAGAATCTGAGAATACAAAACGGTGAAGATAGTATAAAACTGCCTGACTTTTCTGTTTATTCTCAGGGAGTTCAATTATTCCAAGAGGAAATAGACGAACGTGACAACCAGCATAGGGTTAGATTGTCATGTAGAGAGATAATGACTACCCCAGAAAAAGTTATTGTCGATCTTGCAAATTCAGCAGAGACATCAATTGTGCTATGCTCTGCTACGGCATCAAGCAATTCGGTAGTGAGCAACTTTGATGTAAAATATCTAAAACAAACATTGGGTAAAAGTGTGCATTGTTTGTCTGTGGAAGATAGAAACACTTTCGATGACCTTGTGTCAAAGACCTATCCTGCAGAACACAAGGTTGAGATTGTTCCCTTGAAGAAATACGAATATCAAAAGATCGATACGGCAAGATACAAAATGCCAGAGAAATATCGATTGATGTTCTCAAAAGAGGCTCAAGAGGAAGGTTTGGATGAAGAATGGTTCAGAATCTCATTAAGAGAATTGAACAAAGAATCCCAATCCTCCAAGAATACAGCTAATGTATCATTTCAACTATATCGTCTGTACCAGTTTATTGAGGCATACTATTGGTTTTACGCTCACAACGACATACATAGT
>JAZUHM010000375.1:0-2594 GCA_045641725.1 Bacteroidaceae bacterium
TTTTGGGTGGTGTGATTATGCCGGATATCTGGGGGCGCATGGTTAGGGATGGCGCTCCTGCGGGGCGGGATGTTGTGGGTGCTTGGTGGGGGCGTGCTATTTCTGATTCCACATGCGGGCTCGCTCTTCGTTGCGGCGCAATATGGATTTCTTGCGGTCTGGTTTCTGCTTGGTAATATCTGCTGGCTTTTGGCGCTCGCGAGGTGTGGCTGTGAGGTTCCACGCCTGGTCGATGTCCCATTTGGCTCGCAGATAGAGTTGGCCCGGATAATAATAGACTTCTTCGGCCTGGCGGTCGTCGGCATAGTTGCCCTCGTCCCATTGCCCATTGCCGTTGCTGTCGATGAATGCTCGCATGTAGTAGGCACCTGGCTTGACAAAGTAGAAATTGGCTCGGCCTTCCTGAGTTCGCTCGGTTCGCACGGGGGTGTCGTTGTTGTTGAGCAGTTGCACGATTACCGTGGAGTCGGAGCGGCCCTGAATTGTGGCGGTGAAGGTGCAGTATTGGTCGAGCGAGGGTATATTGAATCGGAACTCGATTTTGTCGGAGACTTTGCCGTAGATGCTTGTGAATGCTGCGGAATCTACCTTGAGCAGGTACTGCTGCTCGGGGCGCCATTCGCCGTAGAGGGTGCATCGCATGGCGTTGGACGGGTGGGGCTCGAGCAGGTGGTCGGCGGGCACGTAGAGTGTGTCTTGCTTGAGGTAGAGATGGAATTTGGTTGTGTCGATGCTGGCCAGCGGCTCGGGCGACGTGAACTGTATGTTGTTATAAGGGTCGAGTGTGCCGTTGCCTGTGGTGCCGATTTCGAGTTGGCCTGGAGGCATCTCGCTCTGATAGGGCTTGCCTTTCTTGCGGAGTTTTTCCTGGGCCTTAAACCAGGTGTTGTATTTCTCTTGTTCCATTTTTATCTGGCGACTGCGCGGCAGACGCGAGATGAAATCCATTTCTTCTGTGTGGCTGACCCAGGCTCCTGCGGAGTCGTTTTCGAGATAGGTGACTTCGGCAAACAGCGAGTCGGTGTGGACGAGCGCGGTGTCGCTTATCCAGTAGGTAAGTGTGTCGTTTTTGGGCGAGGCTACGCATATCAGCTTGCTTTCGTCAAAGTTGAGGCCTCGGATAGTGGGACGTTGCTCTGAGGGTCCGGTGAAATAGAGTTCAAAGTGCTCGGGCACACGGCGCTCTGACTTGAGCAGATGGCGGTCGAGTGTGCTCTCGGAGAATGCCAGCAGCACGAGATTGTCGGGCAGGTAGTGTGTATAGGGCACTATCTTGATTGAATCGTAGTGGGTGGAGTCGCGCCACACGGTGTCGGCCCTTTGGTCGGGGAAGCTCTCGGGGTGGATGTCGGCGCGGCTGAATGCGAGCATCTCGCTCTTCTGATTAAATCTGTAGTCGCCGTCGGCGTCTTGCAGGGCGTAGATGCGATAGTGGCTGGGTGCGACGCCCTTGATGGTAAACTGGCCGCTGCCGTTGGTGCGGGCCATGCGGTCGAAGGGTTTGGTGTTGAAGGCGGCGGCGGTGGTGTCGCTGTGCAGGCCTACGAGGATGCCTTTGATTGGCTCGAGGTTGTAGGCGTTGAGTACTCTGCCTGAGATTTCCATTGATGCGATGGTGTCGCCGGTGGAGAAGGTGTAGGTGAATTTGCCCATGGGGTTGCCCTCGTTGTTATCGACTATTGCGTCGCCAAAGTCGATGGTGTAGGTGGTGTTGGCCTTGAGCGAGTCGATGAGCTTGACTTTGATTTTGCGGCCTACGGCTGTAATTTCGGGCATGTCGAGCTGTGGTGGTGAGATTACGACTTTCTCGGTGGCATTGTCGAGGCGTATGAATTCGTTGAACTCGAGGGCGATGGTATTGCTGCTGACGCTGGTGGCGCCGTCGGCGGGTGTGGCGCCCAGAAACACGGGTGGCTCTTCGTCGAAGGGGCCGCCGTCGGGGGTGCCTGGTCGGGCGCAGGCTGCCAGCAATGTCAGGGCGGCTGCGATCAGGATGGGCAGATATGTGTGTCTGAGGAGCATGATGCGGAGTGTTGTGAGGATAATTGGGTGGGGTGTTATGATTGCTGGATGAGGCTTAGCACTTCCTCGATTATCTTTCGGTCGTTGCAGAGGCGTGGCACCTTGTGCTGGCCGCCCAGTTTGCCTTTGCTCTTGAGCCATTGGTCAAAGATGCCGTGGGGTGCCTCTACGATTTGCAGGGGTTGCAGTGTGATGCTCTTGTATCGCTTGGCCTCGTAGTCGGAGTTGATTTTCTGGAGGGCTTCGTCGAGTATGCGGCCAAATTCTGCCACGTCGGCTGGGGCTTTGCGGAAGTCGATTACCCACTGGTGGCTGCATTTGCCGTTGGCGTCCATAAAGATTGGGGCGGCGGTGTATTCGGCTACTTCGGCTCCGGTGGCCTTGCAGGCTTGGAGGATGCCTTTCTCGGCGTTATCTACGATGAGTTCTTCGCCAAAGGCGTTGATAAAGCTCTTGGTGCGGCCTGAGATGAAGAACTTGTAGGGTCGCAGTGCGGTGAACTTGACGGTGTCGCCTATCTGGTAGCGCCATAGTCCGCTGGTGGTGGTGATGACCATGGCGTAGTTGCGGCC
>JAZUHM010000376.1:0-2624 GCA_045641725.1 Bacteroidaceae bacterium
TTTGGTTCACAGCGCTGTGAACGTTTGTTCACACCGCTGTGAACGATTGTTCACAGCGCTATGAACGTTCGTTCACAGCGCTGTGAACAGAATTTATCTCGCACTTAGAATTTTTAAGCCCGAAGAAAAATAATTTCTCCGGGCTGTATTTCTATTTTAACAGGCTGAAAATCAAGCACCTCCGGCCAAACAACATTGGCGCGGGGCAGTTTGGCGTTTACAGGCCTTATTTTATCATATTTGTGGCTATCCACGGCTCGCGCTCGGGCAGCTGACCCTCGCCGGTGTGGGTTTTCTTCAAAAGCCACGCCATGTTATCGGCCAGAGTACGCATGGTCTGCATGCCTTCCTCGTCCTGTGCCGACTCGCCTTCTGCGCGGCCATAGGCAATGTTCCAGTATTGCGATGTCACGAGCGGCATGTTTTTCATCTGAAACGGCATCTGCAGACACTGGAAGGCCGCCGTGGCGCCTCCTCTGCGGCAAACGGCCAGCGCGGCAGCGGGTTTGCCCTCTACCTTGGCACCGGCAAACATCATGCGGTGAAGCAGGTTCAGCACATTGCCGGTGGGAGTGCCGTAATACACGGGCGAGCCGACCACAAGGGCGTCTGCCTCATTCATCTTGGCAATAATCTCGTTGCACACATCGTCGCCAAAGGCACACTGGCCATTGCCCTGAGCCTTACACTGGCCGCAGGCAATGCAACCTCTCACATACTTGTTGCCGATCCAAACTATCTCGCTGTCAACACCGTTCTTGGCCAGCTGAGCAGCAATCTCCTTGAGCGCAGTGCAGGTGTTGCCCTCCTTGCGCGGACTTCCGTTTATCAATAATGCTCTCATAATATTGTATTTTCAGTTAAATTTGATGCAAAATTAAGCAAAAGCAATGATATTCAAGCATTTTTTCGTATTTTTGTGAGCAAATCTTATTCAACCCTAACAAAATGCAGTCACACTTGCGCTACCTTATTATATTATTATTGGCAATACCATGCGACATCATGGCCACCGACTATCATTGGAAAAAGAGTGGAAAACAATTCGCCCTGTATAATTCGCAACACATCGTGGGCAAGATGGATGTGTCTGTGCCTCAAGCAATTAAAGTCACACAACGCGCCAGCAAGTTCGATGCCAGCACATTCAAACTGACTTACACCCTGACAGCCGTCGCCGACATCGATTCAGCCCGCGTGGAGATAGAATTTGTGCGCGCCGACTCCGCCTCGTATTGGATGATTCCCGCCATCTCCTACAACGGCAACCACTGGGGACGAGGCAACGAACCAAAAGGCACAGCCGACGACCAGGGCAACTGGCGCTCGTATTCCTGCCTGCGTACCCCAATCCCAGGCATGATTTACTCCGAAGACGAGCGCAACGCCATTGCCACATGGACAGAGGCCCCGCAAAATCCCGCCGAGCGCTTCTCATGCTCCGCAAAAGCCTCAGCATCAATATTTTCCCACGCATTGATCTGGCCAGAAGAGGAAATGCCGACCGTCTATACCGACCGCGACAAATACGGCCCGGGCTATCGCAACCGCATGACGATGAAAAAAGGCGACCGCCGCGTGATTTCCATCTATCTCAGCGCCACCCCTACCCTGCCTTTCCACCAGGCTATCGCTACAAGCCTCAATACCTGTTGGCAACACGCCCATACTCCCGATTTCAACACACCCGATCCCCAGGAAATCTGGCAGCGCAGCGTGGAGTTCGTCAAGAATAATCTCTGGGCCGAAGAAGGTTGCTACAAGGGCTTTTCAATCGGACTTTTATGGGACGGAAAAGAGTGGCGACAGCGCTCCGCGTGGAAATACGAGTCCGGCTGGTGCGGCCAGAACATCTCTCTCGCAAACTCATTGCTCTACGACTATCTGCTCAACCGCGACGAGGAATCCCTCGACAAGGGAATCGCCACGCTCGACTGCTGGTCCGGCAATTGCACACTGGATAACGGACTGTTTATCACCCACTTCGACCATGTACTCTCGGGCAACCACGACGCCATCTTGGACGCATGCAACCTCGGCACGTCGGCACTCAATTTCTTCCAGTCATACCACCTCGCCAAGGCGTGCGGCCTCGACCGCCCAGCGTACCTTAAAACCGCTTTCGGCATCTGCGATTTTGCCATGAGCGACCAACTCGACAACGGCTGCTACGCCCGTGGCTGGACAATGGACGGAAAACCCTATGTGAGGGAAGGAACCGTAGGTTGTTTCCTCGTGCCTGCCATGCTCGAGGCGTATCTGCAAAGCAACAACGCCAACTATCTGCGCTCGGCCGAGTCGGCATATCGCTATTACTCGCAAGAACTCATGAACGACGGATATACCACCGCCGGAGCCCTCGACACCTGGTGCATCGACAAAGAATCGGCGATTACCCTGCTGCGCTCGTCGCTCAAGCTCTACCAAATAACCAAAGACAAGGCCTATCTTGACGACGCAGTCCACATCTCCAACTATCTATCCACATGGATGTGGCATTACGACGGCACCTATCCCCAAGACGACGCATTTACCCGCTACTACTACCACACTTTCGGCGCCACCTCCGTATCCGTGCAACATCACCACCTCGACCCTTACGCACTCTACTGGGTGCCGGAATG
>JAZUHM010000377.1:0-1974 GCA_045641725.1 Bacteroidaceae bacterium
TACATGTGGCAAACGCGCATCTGGCTCCATCTACGGCCGTCGGCAGAACACTCAATGCAGAAATCATCGTCGCGGCGCGAGAGGCGATACCACATGCACTTTACATCAGCCGGAATAGCCGTAGAGGCCCAGTCGCTATAGCCATTGTTGGTGGCCACACTGCCAAGGTGCTGAAAATCCTCGTTCTCATACTCCACACTGCCCTTGAGCCAGTTGTCGCTGTCGAGATACACCACCACACCACACTGGTCAAAGCGGTGATGACTCGCCTCGAAGTTAGTCTTAACCACAAAACTAAAAAACCTCTCGCCCGTGCTGATCTGCAAGACAGGAGCATTGTCGTTGCGGAAATGGTAATAGGTGCGCTGCCAGAGATCAGACATTTCGTTGGTCACAATCTCAATAGAGTCATTGTGGATGGCAAAACACTTGGGCTGGCGAGTCCACCTGAAAGCACGCAAATCGAGCGGCAGACCCTCGTGGATGACAGCAGAGACGATGTCGATACAGTCCTCGCCCAACAGATTTTCTCCATTGCACTTGCCATTAGGGCAACTGCCACATGATATAATAAATGCTGGCATAATTACAAATACCAATAAGGATAAAGATTTATTTTTCATAGTCTTTGCTTTATTTAATATCATACAAATAAATTAATCTTCCAAATAAACACACAATCTGTCTGCGGGGTTGTCGTTTTGCCACACATCGCCCAACAAGGCAACGCCACCAAAACCCAATTGTGTCACATTATTTATATTGCTAAGCGTGATGCCGCCAAGGGCGACCACCTTATCGTCAATTATATGCTGTGCCTTTGCCTCAACAAGCTGCTCTGCGCTAAATGCAGAGGTGTAGTCCTGTTTTGATATGCTATTGAAAATTGGACTCAAAAAAACATAATCACAATGCGTTTTCTGCTCCTTGACTTCTCCAATCGAATGACAGGAATAACTCAAATGCCTGCTATATCCTGCTATAGTCATTGGGCGATTCAGGCCGATATGCGCGCCCTTGAGGTTATACTTATCAATAAGTTCAAAGCTGCTGTGCACAACTATTCGGTTGCGGTACTGGCCTTCAATCTGGAGGATATAATCCTCCATCTCGCCGCAGGTCGCTTCGGGCTTGCGCAGATGCAGAATCGCAAGCCCTTCGTCAAACATGCGGTTTACGATAGCGCACTCGTTGTCAAGCGTTTGCGGCGGTGTGATGAGGATTATCTTCATATAATTATTCTTTGTGGTAACTACTCAGGTAGCTTTAGTTTTTTGCCTTCGGCTAACGTAAATTATCGTAAATGAAACATAAATTCTCGAAAATTATTGTCTCGTATATTATAATTTACGAAAAATTCGCGTATAATTCGCGGAAATTCGCGTTAAAATAAATATCATTGTGGGGTGCTGAGTAGTTGCCTTCGGCTAACGTAAATTATCGTAAATGAAACATAAATTATCGAAAATTATTGTCTCGTATATTATAATTTACGAAAATTCGCGTATAATTCGCGGTAATTCGCGTTAAAATAAATATCACTGTGGGGTGCTGAGTAGTTACTATTCTGTGTGGGGGTTTATGAGGTCGAAGCTTGTGTCCCAGTCTTTCCACACTGGTGTGCGTCCGAGTTGTAGCAGTCGGGTGTTGATCTGGGCTGCTGTTCGTTCGTCGTTTACTGAGAACTGGTCGAGTGCTTGCGGGTGGGTATGGTAGCCGCCTGGCTGTGTTTTGCTCTCTGCGCTCATGGTGGTGACTCCGAGTGGGGCCATGTTGTCGCGTATGGTGGCTGGTTCGCGTGTGGAATAGGAGATATCGACGTCGTGGTCGAAGATGCGCATGGCGAAGGTGACTTGGGCGAGCTGTCGGTCGGTGATTATGGCATTGGGCTGGAACCCTTGGTTTTCGGCGGGGCGCATGCGTGGAAAGTTGACGCTGTACTTGGTGCGCCAGTAGTGCTTCTGCAGGTATCTG
>JAZUHM010000378.1:0-3142 GCA_045641725.1 Bacteroidaceae bacterium
CACAGAACGACATGGCTACGATCCGACTTTTGATCTTGTCGCCGGCGTTGGCTGTGCCGCTGATGGTGAGGGGCTTGTCGCGCTGCAACACCATGTGGTCACTGTAGGTAGGCGACATCTTGAGACCGCCGTATTGGCCAGTGAGGTTTTGATAGACGGTGCGGGCGAGGATGCCTGCTCCCTCAGCATCGGGGTGCAGTGCGTCGGGGAAGAGGTTGGGATGGCTGAAGAGCGGTGTAAAGAGGTCAATAAGCTTGACGTCGGCGGTGGCTGCGATCTTGCGGATGGCGCCTTGAATCTGCTCGTGCCAGTCGCGTGTGCCGCTCTGAAAGCGGTGGTGGTCGTGGCCGATAGGAGTCATGAGGCAAATCCAAATCTTAGCCTTGGGGTTGGCCACGCGGAACGAGTCGATCAGCGCGCGGTAGTCGGGTATGAATTCCTCGCTGTAGTTGGGCCACCAGCGCGGGTCGGTGTCGTTGAGTCCGAGGTGGATAACCACGAGATCGGGCTTGAAGCTGAGGGCTGCGCGACACTCGTCAAGGCCTATATACCACATGGGGCTGCGGTGGGTCATGGTGGCGCTCGAACGGCCGAAGTTTCTTACGTCGTAGCCCTCGCCCATCATGCGCTGAAGTTGCGCGGGATAGCAATTGACCTCGCGATCAGGGATTTTATAACCATAGGTGACACTGTTGCCTACGCAGGCAACTTTAATTTTGTCTGCGGCCCAGACTTGGCTCGCTGCCAAAATGAATGCGGCGAGCAGGATTACGCTATAAATCTTTCTCATTGTGTGGATGTTATTTTTCGTTTTTAATGGATTGTCGTGTGTTTTGGTGGCGCTTAGTTCGCGGCGCGCTTAGTTTGCCACGGGAATCTTGGCGTTTTTCAGTCCGGCCACGCGGAAATATCTCTCCAGCGAGCCTGTGAGGATGATTTTCTGGTGGAGCATCTGCGGATTGTCAACAAGATTGTACTGTTGGCGAGCCAGAGAATTGGCTTTTAATTCCACTGGGATGCAGCGGGCGGGATCGTTTTCGGTGGGCGAATCGGCCAGCAGGAGGTTGGAACTTCTGAATGGCGCGTTGAATGTGGCGCCGCTGATGCTTGTGCTGTTGACGGTGCCGACGATATAGCCACACAGCGCAATGCCTCTTGCCTCGTCGGGGTAGTATAGCTGCAGGGCCCCGCTTATGGTCAGCGCCTCGGCAATTACAGGTCCGCCAGTGTCGGTGCTGTCGCCTGTAGAAATGCTGTCCCCGTCAGCCTCGGTGTCGTTGTCGAATTCGGTATCAATGGTGTCGCCAGAGGCGGTATCGTTGTCGGCAGGGGGCAGGTCGATATGGGGGCCTGACTCTATGGTGCCGGGATTGTCGCAGCTCGTGGCGCCAGCCAGAACGAGCAGCAGTGAGAGAATTGCAGATGTAAATAAGGTGGGCGTTCTCATAATTGCTACAAATTTCATAGCATTATCAGATTACGGGGATTGGATTAATGTTGTTTCTTGTTGGCGAGGTCGTGGCCTATTTTCTTTTGAAAGAATTTCACCTTGGCCATGGCGCGGTCGAGATTGGTATCGGCCGAGTCGCGGGCAATATAATCGAGGTCAGACTGGCGCGCAAAGAATTCCGCCTGCTGCAACTGCTCCACGGCCTGAGCCAACTCGATAGAGTCGAGCAGCAAGATGCCGTCTTCGCGGGCATTGAGCGCCATGGGACAGCGCTCGCGCAGGCTGTCGATATATATACGCGCCAAATCGTAGTCGGCATCCGCCAGCGAGGCGCGCGCCCTCAGGAGCCATTGGTGTCCAGCCTGCTCAATTTCCTCATCGGTGGGCTGGCTTTTGCTACACGACGAGATGAGTGTCGCGCCCAGCATAATGACTGATATTGTGGTCAAAAATTTCATCTTGCTATATGTGCATCCTATATTATTGCGCAAAAATAATGATTTTTCACAAACAAAGAGGTTTATATTAGTGAAATTTATTGTAATTTTGCGTTCCAAGAACATATTGCCCATGCGATTTCTAAGTTACGACGACATTTGCGAGTGCCTCAAAGCACCAATATTCCACCATATCGGCGACGTGGCCGACGCTATGGGTGTGGAGTGCTATCTGATAGGCGGCTATGTGAGAGACCTCTTTCTGGAGCGCCCCTCCAAAGACATCGACGTGGTCGTGGTAGGCAGCGGCATCGACGTGGCCTCGGCCCTGGTCAAGCAGCTGGGCAAAGGCGCCCACCTGAGCGTGTTTCGCAATTTTGGCACAGCCCAGGTAAAATGGCACCACACCGAGGTGGAGTTTGTGGGCGCACGCCGCGAGAGCTATAATCGCGACTCGCGCAAACCAATAGTGGAAGACGGCACACTGCAAGACGACCTCGAGCGCCGCGATTTCACCATCAATGCTATGGGCATCTGTCTCAACAAGGAGCGCTTTGGCGAAGTCATAGACCCTTTCTACGGGCTTGAGGACATGGAGGACGGCATCATACGCACCCCGCTCGAGCCAGGCGTGACCTTCAGCGACGACCCGCTGCGCATGATGCGGTGTGTGAGATTTGCCACCCAGCTTAATTTCCAGATTGACGAAGAAACCTTCGACGCCCTCATAGAAGAGCGCGAGCGCATCAGCATCATCAGCCAGGAGCGCATCATCAGCGAGCTCAACAAGATTATGCTGGCCCCCGTTCCCTCACGCGGATTTGTAGAACTGGAGCGCTGCGGCCTGCTGCAGATTATCTTTCCCGAACTGGCCGCCCTCGACGTCAAGGAAACCAAAAACGGCAAGAGCCACAAGAATATCTTTTATCATACCCTCGAGGTGCTCGACAATGTGGCGCGGCAGTCCGACAATCTCTGGCTGCGCTGGGCCGCCCTGCTGCACGACGTGGGCAAACCTCGCACCAAGGTCTTTCACCCGACTCAGGGCTGGACTTTCCACAACCACAACTATGTGGGCAACCGCATGATTCCCGGCATTTTCCGCCGCATGAAACTGCCCATGGACGAGCGCATGAAATATGTGCAGAAGTTGGTGGACCTCCACATGCGCCCCATTGCCATCAGCGACGACGAGGTTACCGACAGCGCCGTGCCCCGCCTGCTTTTTGACGCCGGCAACGACATCGACGACCTC
>JAZUHM010000379.1:0-1884 GCA_045641725.1 Bacteroidaceae bacterium
GGAAGCATTGAGTGCGTGTAGAATAAAGAGCATGCTTGCTGAAGCCTTTCTCACTCCGCAGAGTGTGAAGGGTTTTTTGTTAATTACCACTATAGGATAGCGAAACCACAGAATTAGAAATAATTAAAAAACGAAAAGATATGAGCGAAAGACTTTACATTTTTGACACCACGCTGCGAGATGGCGAGCAGGTGCCCGGATGCCAGCTGAATACCGTTGAGAAAAT
Organism: Bacteroidaceae bacterium; assembly: GCA_045641725.1. GTDB lineage: Bacteria > Bacteroidota > Bacteroidia > Bacteroidales > Bacteroidaceae > UBA6382. The sequence goes on from JAZUHM010000379.1 coordinate 227, forward strand.
CCAGGTAGCCAGACAGCTCGAGGCCCTCGGCGTAGATGTGATTGAGGCCGGATTCCCTATTTCCAGCCCAGGAGATTTCAATAGTGTGATAGAAATCAGTAAGGCCGTGACATGGCCAACAATCTGTGCGCTGACTCGCGCTGTAGAGAAGGATATCGACGTGGCTGCCGAGGCTCTGCAGTTTGCTAAGCGCAAGAGAATCCACACCGGTATCGGCACCTCGCCCTCACACATCAAATATAAGTTTAACTCTACACCAGAAGAAATCATCGAGCGCGCCGTGGCTGCCGTGAAGTACGCCAAGCGCTATGTAGAAGACGTGGAGTTTTATGCAGAGGACGCCGGCCGCACCGACAATGAGTATCTGGCCCGCGTGATTGACGCAGTGACCAAGGCCGGAGCCACAGTCTGCAATATTCCAGACACCACCGGATTCCGTGTGCCAAATGAATATCAGGAGAAAATCAAGTATCTCTATGAGCATGTCGATGCATTTGCGGCAGGCAAGAGCATTCTCTCGACCCACTGCCACAATGACCTCGGCATGGCGACTGCCAATACCGTGGCAGGTGTGTTGGGCGGTGCGCGTCAGGTAGAGGTAACCATCAATGGTATCGGCGAGCGCGCCGGTAATACCTCTCTCGAGGAGGTGGCCATGATTTTCAAGACCCACCCAGACCTTGGCATCGAGACAAATATCAATACCACCAAGATTTATCCTACCAGCCGCATGGTAAGCTCGTTGATGAATATGCCCGTGCAGCCAAACAAGGCGATTGTGGGCAAGAATGCATTTGCGCACTCGAGCGGTATCCATCAGGACGGCGTGCTCAAGAATGCCGAGACCTATGAGATTATGGATCCAAAGACTGTAGGCATCGATGACAACGCAATCGTTTTGACAGCCCGCAGCGGTCGTGCAGCTCTGAAGCACCGCCTGCATGTAAATGGCGTAGAAATCGAAGGCGAGAAGCTCGACAAGGTTTATGAGGAGTTCTTGCGCCTGGCTGACCGCAAGAAGGAAGTGACCGACGACGATATCTTGGTATTGGCCGGCGCTAACCGTGCTGATACTCACAATGTTAAGCTCGACTATCTGCAGGTAACTACCGGCATGGGCGTTAGGTCTGTAGCCAGCCTCGGTCTTTTGATAGCCAATGAGAAGTTTGAGGCCGCTGCCACCGGCAATGGTCCTGTAGATGCCGCAATCAAGGCACTCAAGAACATTATCAAGCGCGAGATGACCCTCAAGGAATTTACAATCCAGGCTATCAGCAAGGGCTCCGACGACATGGGTAAGGTGCACATGACTGTAGAATACGATGGCCGCACCTATTATGGCTTTGGTGCCAACACAGATATCGTCACCGCTTCGGTAGAAGCATATATTGACTGTATAAATAAGTTTAAATAATGAGAACTTTATTTGACAAGATTTGGGATTCCCACGTTGTGCAGAACGTGGAGGACGGCCCCACACAATTATATATCGACCGCTTGTTTGCCCACGAGGTAACCAGCCCGCAGGCTTTTGATACCTTGAGAGACAAGGGCATCGGCGTTTTTCGCCCTGACCATGTGGTGGCAATGCCTGACCACAATACCCCTTCCGACCAGCAGGAGTACATCAATGATCCTGTGGGTCGCAATCAGGTGGA
>JAZUHM010000380.1:0-8005 GCA_045641725.1 Bacteroidaceae bacterium
TTCCCCAAGGATGTGGCCTTTGTGGTGTGTTGCGTCAACTATATTCTAGATTCCGTCATCTCGCTTGCGTCTATGGCTTCCAATGTGTATGTGCAAGACATTTCGGACAGCAAGGAGGAGATGCGCGCCACGATTTCTACCGGCATTTCTGTCAATCATCTGATCACAATCTTTATTGCCCTGCTTGGCGGTTGGATTTGGAATATCTTAGGCATTGAGACTCTGTTTGTGGTGTCGGCAGTGTTGGGATTATGCAACAGTGCCTATGCCGCCACCATTAAAGTGAGGAACTATATTAATAAATAATGTATATATAAAACACAACAAACATGAAATCTTTTGAACCAAAACCTTGGCTGGCACCACAGCCCGTGCTGATAATCGGCACTTACAACAAAGACGGCCAGCCCAACGCAATGAATGCCGCATGGGGCGGCCAGTGGGATATGAAGGAGATTGCTATCTGTATGGGCAATCACGCTACCACCGAGAATCTCAATTTCTGCGGAGAATTTACCGTGGCTTTTGCCACTGTTGACACACTTGTGGCGGCCGACTATGTTGGCATTGTCAGTGCCCGCAAGGATCCCGACAAGATGCAGAAGACTGGCTGGACTGCCGTCAAGGCCGAGAAAGTCAACGCGCCAGTCTTTACCGATTTCCCAATGACCTTGGAGTGCCGTATCTCGCGCAAGATTGATGAAGACCCGCAGGGATATTATATCATCGCCGAGATCGTCAATATCCAGGTGGATGAAAAATATCTTGCCGAGGATGGCAATCCCGATATTGAGAAGATGAAGCTTATTACCTTCGACCCTGTGCATCACACTTATATCCAACTTGGCAACAAGGTGGGCTTTGCATTCTTCGACGGCCGCGAGTTGAAATAGAAGCGCGCGGTAATCTTTGTTCCATCTCTGACAATAAGACCTTATGGACATTCAACACGATATAGACACGCTGGTGTTTGATTATGGCGGTGTGATAGTAAATCTCAACAAGCGTCAGGTGACCGATGCTTTGTGCAAACTTGGCGTGGGCCGCATTAAGCAGGTGGTGTATGGCCGCCGAATCAAGCGGCTGATACGCGAGTTTATCGACGGACTGGTGCCTACCGAAGTCACTTTGGCCCAGATGCTTAAACTATGCCGCCGTGGCACCACCACCGACCAACTCCTTGATGTACTGCGCAAGCTGTGTGGCGATTTGCCCACGAGTCGATTGCAGGCGCTGGTGGAGTTGCGCAAGCGTTATAAGGTTTATATGCTTAGCAATATCAGCGATGTGTTGTGGCAGATGTCGGCCCAGCAGATTCGCGACCTGGGCCATGAGCCCGCCGAGTGTTATGACGGTTTTTACCTGTCGTATGAGATGGGAGTGGCCAAACCCGATAGTCGAATCTATACACAGATGTTTGCTGATGCCGGCATCAATCCGCAGCGCGCTCTATATTTTGAAGACCGCATTGACAATTACAATGCCGGCAAGGCGCTCGGATTGCAGGCTGTGCTGGTAGAAACCAATCACCTGGAACAAACCGCTGAGTGGCAGGCGCTGATGCAAGCCATCTCCCAAATGAAATAATTTTGCAAAAGTGATGTAGATTGTTGTGATATGTCGCAATAAATCATTATCTTTGCATATAGAACTTACAACACTTAACTTTAAAAAACTAATAATTATGGAAAACAAATACGCAGGCACACAGACCGAGAAGAATCTCGAGGCCGCTTTTGCCGGTGAGAGCCAGGCTCGCAACAAGTACACCTATTTCGCTTCTGTAGCTAAGAAAGAGGGCTATGAGCAGATTGCAGAACTCTTCCTCAAGACCGCAGACAATGAAAAGGAGCACGCCAAGATGTGGCTTAAAGAGCTCAAGGGAATTGGCACTACCGCCGACAACCTGGCAGCTGCTGCTGATGGCGAAAACTATGAATGGACAGACATGTATGAGGGCTTTGCCAAGACCGCAGAAGAAGAAGGCTTTACTGCGTTGGCTAAGAAGTTCCGCATGATTGCCGCTATTGAGAAGCGCCACGAGGAGCGCTATCGTGCTCTCCTCCACAATGTTGAGGCACAGGAGGTGTTTGCCAAGAGCGAGGTCAAGGTTTGGGAGTGCCGCAACTGTGGTCATATCGTAGTGGGCGAAAAGGCTCCTGCAGCTTGTCCTGCTTGCGCTCATCCTCAGTCGTTCTTTGAAATCCACGCTGAAAATTATTAATCTCTCGCTACATCGTAGCAATATACTCAAGCGGCCACGATAGTCCTCTGTCGTGGCTGTTTTGTTCTGCAAAAATCAGCATTGAAACTCTGTAAAACCACAAAATTGCGAATATTCCGATAATAAATATTTGAAAACGATAATTTTATTCGCAAGATTGCTGCTATCTCAAATACTTTTGCTATCTTTGTTGCATAAAAATTTACAATAATATGAACAAGCAAAACTTTCTATCGATTTCACTGTCGGCTATAGTGCTTTTTGCCCTCTGCACCACAGCCAAAGCCGATGACCTGCTCAACCTGGTTAGGGAATACAGCACATTCACTCCTAAGGCCGTCAATGCGCCGGGATATTATGATTCTACACTGGTGGCTAATTTCAATGAGACTTATAAAATTGCCAAGACGGCTAAGGGCGTTGCCGTGCGCGACTCTATCGCTGGCGTGCTCAAGAGCACTTTCGAGGAACTCAAGGCCAAGGGCTACACAGATATCACTCCTGGCTACTACTACCTGACCAGCGCTTATGACAAATATAAGACTAAGTATGGCGCACCGGCAGCCATGTACCCAGACGAGAACTCTGGCCTCATGAAGTACAAGAAATTCATGGTTGACGACAAGCAGTTTATCTACAAGCTGACCCCAGGCAATGACGGTTGGTATTGCCAGAATGCCGCCACAGGCTATTATATTGGCACTGGCAACGGCGACAATTGGTATTCGGAGTTTATCACCTGGACCGAGGAGGCACAAAACGAGCAGTTGTTTACCTGGATGTCGGAGGGCGAGTTCTTTGTGGCCGATGACGTTGACCGCCAGACGAGCCGCTGTATCTACAATGCATCTTCAGTGAGCGAGACCGGCAGTATTTTTAACTGGTCAACCACCGGCGACCCAATCGTGGCCGACACCCGCGGCTATAACTTCTGGACCCTCACCCCTGTGCCCAAATCTACATGCGAAAAACTCGGCCTAACCGATGTAATTGTTGTGCCTGAAGATACCGTTGCTCACATCAAGGCCCATTGGATGAGTCTTGGCACATCTATTACCTGGTATAACGACAATGTGTCGGCAGCTTTCACCAAGGGCTATCAGACCCGCGTGAGAGAGGTGCTGCCATTCAAGCGCTTTAGCAATAAGGGCGTAAACGGCGGCGTGCTCGCATCGGCCATCAGCCAGGTCTCTCATGCCGATTATTACACTATAGAACATGGCATCAACGACTGGGGCCATTCTACTCCTGTAGGCACAATCAACGACTATATCAACAACACCAAGAACGGCACTTTCGCCGCTAATTACCGCGAACTGATTGACGCAATCTACAAGGCCAATCCTAAGGCAATGATAGTGCTCTGCACTCCTCGCCGCGGCTATGGATTTGGCACCTATCTGCCAGCAAACTGCAATCTGCCTCACAATGGCATCTATCTGCATGAGTACGCTGATATCGTAAGGCAGATAGCAGAATACGAGTCACTGCCAGTGGCTGACTTTTATAAATATTGCGGCAATCAGAAGAATCTGGCCAAACTCTCTATCGACGTGGCCTTGCACCCTAACGACGCAGGCTATCAGCTCATGGCCGACGTATTGGTAAAGGCTATGAAGAAAGTTTTGCTGCACGAAATCGTTAATCCAGTGGCTGCAGAATAATCTACCATACAAAGACATATAATCAAGACAACGCCCTTGCACAATGCGAGGGCGTTGTCTTTTTGCGTAAATAGCTCTGTCACACTAAAAAAATCCCGCAAAAGGTGTGAGTTTCTCTGATTTTATTTGTACTTTTGCGGCGCAAACGTTGAAAGTTAATCATTTTTGTTTTGCAAGATGAAAATAAGTAAAAAAACATCGTAGTAGTTGCTGGGCAATTTGTTATTGTTCAATGATTTAGAAAAACAATGAGTTTAAAGAATAATTCCATATATTGATAATTAAAACACAAATAGAATGATAAAGAAAACATTATTTTTATCTATGCTGTTAGTCGTGGGAGTAGTACAGCTATTTGCGCAGTCAGAATCTTGGCAGATTCGTACGGCAGATGAACTCTATGCCTTTGCAAATTATGTCAATGCGAGTGCGGAACATCGTTCTGCAAATGCCGTCCTGATGAACGACATTGTGGTGAACGAGCAGGTTTTTGCGGATGATAATTATACCTTAGTAGATAATGCTTCCGCTCTAAGGAAATGGACGCCGATAGATAGGTTTACTGGCACCATTGACGGCCAGGGACATATTATCAGCGGATTGTATTGTGAGAACGAATATCGAGCAGGTTTTATACGAGAAATGGATAGCGGAAGCATAACGAATCTTGGTATAATAAATTCATATTTTCGTGGTCATGAAATTGTTGGAGGAATTGCAAGTTCTGTCATGCGAAGTAGTACCATTTCTTGTTGTTGGCTAAAGGATTGCCATTTGGTCGCTTATTGTGATAAATCTTCTATTGAGACTCCGGACGAAAATCTTGTGTTGGGAGGTATTGTCGGAAGACTGAGTGGTGTCAATAATGCTTTTGAAGTAGCAGTACCAACACTTGACAAGTGTTTTTTCATAGGCAAATTGACTGGCGGCGATGGCAAGAATATTCGCTCTGCGATAATTGGTGGTATTGCAGGTACGACTGATGAAACTTTAACTAATTGCTATGCCATAGCTTCAATTAGTCTGAATGATGTGGTTAGTTGGAATTCTTTTGTCGGTCAGATTGTGGGACGAGCTTTGCCTTCTAAAAGAGATGCAATGCCTGAACCATATTCAAACTGCTATGCTCAGGAAACTCCTATTGTAGGTAATGTTCCTGAGATTGTGGAAACATATCCATCATTCGTAGAGCCTGATGGCGCTGTTCGCTCTGAATTAGAATTCGCTTCTGGTTTTGTGTCTTATCTGCTGAATGGCTCTGTTAGCGGCAAGACAGACGGCTGGCGCCAGCGCATCGAAGGTGAAGCAGGGCAAAAGGATGCTTATCCTGTGCTCTTCCCAAACGATGCCGAAAATAATTTGGTTTATTATCAGCACATAACTTCTCCTTATGAATATGATATGTTTAGCAATGAGCCAATCGTATTAAAGACGGATTGGAACATCAGTACTGCTGACGACCTTTATGAATTCGCAGAATATGCAAACAAACACAAAGCGCTTAGCTTCAATATCACACTGATGAATGACGTAGTAGTGAACGAGCAGGTTTTTGCGGATGATAATTATACCTTAGTAGATAATGCTTCCGCTCTAAGAAAATGGACGCCGATAGATAGATTTATAGGCACCTTTGACGGCCAGGGACATACTATCAGCGGATTGTATTGTGAGAATGAATATCGAGCAGGTTTTATACGAGAAGTAGAAGGCGGAAGCATAATGAATCTTGGTATAATAAATTCATATTTTCGTGGACATGAAATTGTTGGAGGTCTTGCAAGTTTTGTTATGGGAAATTCAAAGGTTTTTTCTTGCTGGGTAAAGGATTGCCATTTGTTAGCTTATTGTGATCAATCTTCTATTGAAACTCCAGAGCAAATTTTTGAATTGGGAGGTGTTGTCGGAAGTATGAGTGGCCAACATGGAAATATTGACCCAACAAACCCAACACTTGACAAGTGCTTTTTCATAGGCAAACTAACTGGTGGCGATGGCAAGAATATCTACTCTGCTTCAATTGGCGGTATTGTAGGTACGATGAATGAGATTTTAACAAATTGCTATGCCATAGCTTCAATTAGTCAGAATGATGTGGTTAGTTGGAATTCTTTTGTCGGTCAGATTGTGGGACGTGCCAGAACACTGACTCCTTATTCAAACTGCTATGCCCAGGAAGCCTCTATTGTAGGTAATGTGGCAGAGATAAAAGCAAATGATTCTTCTTATGAAGAGCCCGCAGGTTCTGTCCGCACAAAGGAGGAATTTGCTTCTGGCCTTGTGTCATATATGCTGAATGGCTCCGAGAGCGGCAAGACAGATGGCTGGCGCCAGCGCATTGACGGTGAGGCTGGCCAGAGGGATGCTTATCCTGTTCTTCAGGCAACAGAAAACAATTTCGTTTATGCAGGAACTGTAGAGTGCCCAAACAATGAATTTGTGCAGAGCAACTCTGAGGTACAGCCAAAGTCGCACAGTTTCCAAATCGATAATGTCACCTCGGCCAAGGTCAATGTGCCACTCTACGAAATGCATTGCGCAAACGATGGCTGCACTGTCGAGAAGCCAAATGCGCTTGTTATTAAGGCGTGGAACGGCACCGACCCACTTGAATTGAGCTATGAATTAGTAGAATCGACTACCGACGAACGCTCTCTTTGCCCTATCACTATTGACGCAGAGAGCAAGCAATGCCTTTTCACGACTGCTATTCCTAATTTAACCATCGAAGACAGCAAGCCATATTATTCGCCTGTTGATTTCCTTGTGCCAGGAACGCTGACGTTTAATCGTAATTTCGTGAAAGACACTGGTTATTACACACTCTTTATGCCTTTTACTGTCAAGGCAGAGATTGCTGCAGAAATGGGATCTGTCTATACGTTTGATAAGATTAAAGATGGTGAAGCCCATTACAGCAAATACTCAGATTCGAAATCTTCACAGGATCTTCTCGCAAACACGGGTTATATGTTTTTGCCAGAAAAGACGTTCAGCAGTATTGCTTCTGAAAACACAGTGGTAAAGGCTTCTACAAGCATATCCGATCCCACAACGACTGCTGGAAAGACTCATGGCCACATGTACGGCACGTACACTATGAACACGCCAATCCCACGAGGTGTATATGGCTATTACGAACATGACGGCAAGGCCTATTTTGCTTGGGCGAAAACTGGTGCCACACTTAAACAATTCCGTGCTTATCTCTACCTTTCTGGCAGTGCAAGTGCTAACCAGTATAGCGCAGTCTTTGTGAATGACGACGACCCAACAGCCACTAAATCTGCCTGTGTAGAGGAATTTGATGCTAATGCTCCGATATTTGACCTTTGGGGCAACTGTGTCAAAGTCCCACTTCGCGGAAATATCTATCTACAAAATGGCCGTAAGATAATAATGAAATAGAAATTAGGAATATGAAATCAACGTTACGCAAGACATATATAAAGCCAGAATTTGGTATTATAGAAATTGACTCCATGCAAATGCTTGCAAGCTCACGAGGCGGCAAGGATGACGGTGGTGGTGGAGGCGGAGGAGGTGTTCCCGTAGTTCCTCCCGTGGGCCCGTCGCCAGTAGTTCCTATCATTCCTATAGTCCCTGTCATCCCAGACGATGATTCTGGCGGAGGAGGCGGTGGTGATGATGGCGGCTATGACGGCATTTTCGACCGATAATTGTATCTCTGAAAGGATATTTTTATGCTGAGCATTCAATAAGCAGCAGCGGGATATACGCAAAAGAGGTGCGACCACACTAAAACGTGGCCGCACCTCTTTCTGCAGAGATATTATGGCTTGGGGTGGGATATTGCCCATGTCTATCAGCACTGGGGTGCCATGGAGTAGCTTGATCTGCTTGAATTATTTCTTGGGAAATCCCACAGGATTGTTCATGATAGGCATCTGCTGGTCGCTGAGTTTCAGCAGGGTGGTGATGCCCTTGGTGTCCATTGTGGCGCGGGGCACTGTGCAGAGTCCTACGGCCTGGCAATAGATATTGATATTCTCACTCACGTTGCCGGCATCCACGCATGCCATCATTACCGACCTCTCATTTTTGCCACCAAAGCGCTCAAAGTCCATCACCATCACAAGCGACACCGGCGCTGTGG
>JAZUHM010000381.1:0-4259 GCA_045641725.1 Bacteroidaceae bacterium
CAGCCGCCGGCATCAGGCAGCATCATCGAGTCAGCCCAAAGCACCACACTGCAATGGGCATCGGCCGACGACTGCACCTACACCATCTACCGCAGCAACACCTACCCCATCGACCTATCCGACCCCGCCAACATCTGGCAAACCGGCCTCACCACAACCAGCGTCACCATCGCCGCACCCATGCCAACATGCTGGCTGCCGTGCTACGCCGTCACCGCCGTCAACCGCTACGGCCGCGAGAGCGAAGCGCTCTACATCAACAAACCCTACCAGCCCATCAGCGTCAAGGGCGTAAAAGACCTGTAGCAACACTAACCCCGCGCGCCGACCACACGCCACGGCGCCGCCACATGCTACAACACACCCCAGCCGACAAATACATATTCATCATCAACCCGCCGCAGAATCGCATATTTTCGACCAAGCTCAGACTTGCGTCAAAATATGCGATTCTGCGTATTTACGGCTAACCCACTGAAAAACAACCAAATAGCAATCCTGCAAAAATTCGCAACGCGCACAGGGAATTTTATAGCGCGCAAAAATCCGCTAACGTCGTGAAAACCAGATTTTTCTTCGTGCAAAATTTGGTTCACAGCGCTGTGAACGTTTGTTCACAGAGGTGTGAACGATTGTTCACAGCGCTGTGAACAAAAATTAGAACGCAGAAAAATTGCGAAAGGACGCTGAAAAAATTTGTAAGGAGGCTAAAAAATGACGCGAGCTCGCCGAAAAAATCCAAGAAAACACAGAAAATCGTGAAAATAGAGTGTAAAAACGGAGCAAAATAGCGCAAACCTTCAAAATCATCGCAGACAAAATGCCTAAAATAGCGCATATTTTGTACGGGATGGCAGAAAGCGGAGCGACATCGGCGCTATTTTATTGGAAATCCTGTACAAAACTTTGAATAATCATAGCAGAAATTTCAGAGCATTGCGTACAATATTCGCCCTATATTCAAAACCAAAAGATTAACATTTTAACTTTCAATTGTGCTCACAATTAAGAATTGCCGCATACTGACTTTGGGCTGTGAGAGGGGTGAGAATCCGAGCGCCAGAGAGAAGCTGTCCGAAGGTATTGAAACGCGGAGATTCAAGGGTTGAGAGATGCTGCCGCAGAAGGTCTGGAGTCTTCTGAAAAACGATGCTGAATGTTGCCTCCACACCAGGCGCCAACAGCGGTGCGAGGTGCAAAGAAAATTCGCCCATAGTGCGGCGAAAATTTATCTCAACGCAGGGATGTATATAGTATTTTCCTGCCTCGCAAACGACCATCATATCTACTCCCAACGGACCTAAATACTTATTAGAACAAATTTGGTTAAGCGATTTTAATACAATTTGTTGTAAATCTGCAAAAACTGATTGATTAAAGTACTCATACAACCGTGTCCAGAGCGCCGGCTGGGGTGCAACAAGATTGCCCGAATAGACATTGTTGGCATTGGTTGAAAAAACTGACAGACCAGTATATTCCACACCCTGCGAGGTGGACAAAAATTCGAGGGCAAAATCCGCTACCTTGTCGTAGTACGGTTCAATCACGACACCGCCCTGCTGGCGTATGCAGCGGCGGGCCCAATTGACCTGCGCCACAGTGGGGCGGTCGTATATAAATCTCAAGCCGCGGCCACTGCCCGACAGGGGTTCCTTCATGATTGCTGGCAGTCGGTCAAGATAATTTTCTATGCAGTTGGCATCCCCCACAAAATCGCTTTTGCCAATCAGCGGCAAAGAGTCGGCATGCTGCATCAGGCCGGCAAGCACGTCCACCGCAGTCTTGCGCGACGAGAGAGTGCGAATGCCATCCAGCTGCTCAGGAGTCGGCAAATCCGCATGGCCCAGTCGCGTGAGTTAACGTACATGCGACTTATCCCACCCCCACACCGGTGCGTCAGGATGGTACGAGATTTCTGCCTTTGGCAGGTACGAAATCAAGGCCGCAAGGTCGCGCTCCATAATCTGCACATTGGGTGGCGGAGTATAGTTGTCACAATCCACTGCAAGGGCCAAATCATGCGAAAAATTGAGTTTTACAGGCTCCATGATTGCAAAATTAGTATTTTTGTCGATGTTTTTTCGATTTTTGAAGCGGAATTTCCTTTTTTTTGACTAAATTTGCTCACAAATCCTAAAAGTACCCGGTAATTATGGAAAATTTCTTTCAACGCCACGCCTATTTATTAGAGCACACAGACTTGTCAATGACTCGCAGATTGATGAACGATATTGACTGGAAATACCGTTTGATTGGTATCAAAGGGCCCCGTGGCGTAGGCAAGACCACTTTCCTACTGCAGTACGCCAAGAAAAACTACAACAACTCGGTAGGCCGCTGTCTGTATGTCAATATGAACAGCTTCTACTTCCGTGGTCGCGGACTGATGGACTTTGCCCAGGAGTTTGTGAAGCGCGGCGGCCGTGTGCTGATAGTTGACCAGCTTTTTAAGCAGACAGGCTGGCGCGAGGAGCTCTGCGAGTGCTACCACAAGCTGCCAATGCTGCAAATAATCTTTGCCACCACCACAGTGGAGGACCCCTGCACCGACAACGACGAGCTGTCGCAGCTTGCCCACTTCTATGTGCTCCACGGATTCTCATTCCGCGAATATATCAACATGCAGGCCGGCATCGACATCCCACGCTACACCCTCGACGACATACTCCATCACACCGAAGAGGTGCAGCGCACCATTCTGATGAAAGTAAGGCCATGGATTTACCTGCAGAGCTATCTGCACCACGGATATTACCCATTCTATATCGAGAAACACAATTTTACAGAGAACCTGCTGAAATCCATCAACGCCATGATTGAGGTAGATGTGCTGTTTACCAAGCAGATCGACGTGAAATACGTGAGCCGACTCAAGAAACTGCTCTACCTGCTCGTACTACAGGGCAGCGAGTCGCCCAATGTGAGCAATCTTGCCAAGGAAATCAACACCTCTCGCGCCACCGTCATGAATTACATGACCAATCTCGAAGAGGCCCGCTTGATTCACCAGATTTACAAGCAGCAAGACAACGGCCCGAAGAAGCCCGCCCGCATTCTGACCCACAACACCAACCTGCTCTACGCCATTCTCAGCAATGCACCCTCAGACCAGGAAGTTATGGAGACATTCTTCACCAATAGCATCTGGCGCCATCACCAGGTAGAGATAAGCCGCAAATCCAATCTCTACATCATCGACGGCAACACCCAAATCTGCGTTTGCGACAAGAACGCCAAGAAGCGCCTCAAGAACCCAGATGTATATTATGTACGCTACAACGCGGAGGTATCGCGCGACGGCGACATCCCAATCTGGCTCTTCGGCTTCCTCTACTAGCCGCCGGCCAATGGCACAGCGCGCCCCATAATGACAACACCCCATAAATCTCCTAAGAAAACAACAATATAACATAACTAAAAAACTTTAGACAATGGCAAAAGAAAAAAAGTTTATGACTTGTGACGGCAACGAAGCTGCCGCACACATTGCCTACATGTTCTCAGAGGTAGCCGCGATCTACCCTATCACCCCATCCAGCCCAATGGCTGAACATGTAGATGAATGGGCTTGCAAAAACAGAAAGAATCTCTTCGGCGACACAGTAGCCGTTCAGGAAATGCAGTCAGAAGGCGGTGCAGCAGGCGCTGTACACGGTTCGCTGCAGGCAGGCGCCCTCACCACCACCTTTACAGCGTCACAGGGCCTCTTGCTGATGATTCCAAACATGTATAAAATCGCAGGCGAGCTCCTCCCATCGGTATTCCACGTATCTGCCCGCACCGTTGCCACTCACTCACTGTGTATCTTCGGCGACCACGGCGACGTAATGGCTTGCCGCCAGACCGGTTTCGCAATGCTTTGCGAGGGCTCAGTACAGGAAGTGATGGACCTCTCGGCAGTAGCTCACCTCGCCACAATCAAGGGTCGCGTACCTTTTATTAACTTCTTCGACGGCTTCCGCACATCTCACGAGTACCAGAAGATTGAGGTCATGGACCAGGAAGATCTCCGTCCACTCGTTGACATGCAGGCCCTCGCCGAGTTCCGCAGCCGCGCCCTCACCCCAGAACATCCTGAGGCAAAGGGTATGGCAGAGAACCCCGAGACTTTCTTCGCTCACCGCGAGAGCTGCAACAGCTACTACGACGCTGTCCCAGCCATCGTCGAGGAGTACATGGCTGAGATCTCCAAGATCACCGGCCGTGAGTACAAGCCATTCACCTACTACGGTGCAGCTGATGCAGATCGCGTAATC
>JAZUHM010000382.1:0-2250 GCA_045641725.1 Bacteroidaceae bacterium
GAGGCAGAGAAATCCCAGATTGTGGAGGCATTGAGCAGTGGCGCACTCAGCGTAGAGGACATCACGCTCCACTCCAAGCGCCTGCCGCAACTCGAGGCCGAACTCGACGAAAAGTCCCTTCGTTGGCTTGAACTGAGCGAAATAGAATAGCAAAATACTTTACCATACCCACAAAATGCAGAAAAGAACGATTTTCCTTGGCCTCAGTGGCCTTGCCCTCAGCGCTGTGGCGCAGCAGCGTCCTAATATAATATATATAATGTGTGACGACATGGGCTACGGCGACCTCGCCTGCTACGGCCAGAAGTATATTGCCACGCCAAACCTCGACCGCATGGCTCAGCAGGGCATGCGGTTCACCCAGGCCTACTGCGGTTCGCCGGTGAGCGCGCCGTCCAGGGCGTGTTTTATGACCGGCCAGCACTCGGGCCACACCCATGTGAGGGGCAATCGCGAATATTGGAGCGGCAAGCAGAACTACACCTTCACCGGCGCGAACGGCAATGTGGTAAACGACTTCTCGGTGGTGGGCCAGGAGCCTTATGACACCGCCCATGTCATTATTCCCGAAATCTTCAAGCGCGAGGGCTATGCCACCGGCATGTTTGGCAAATGGGCCGGCGGTTATTACAACATGCTCGACAATAGCCTCTCGTCGGCCTCTACGCCCGACAAGCGCGGCATCGACACCTTCTACGGCCCCATCTGCCAGTTTCAGGCGCACACCTATTATCCCAACTTCCTCAACCGCTATGACCCAAGGAACTACGGCGACACCCATGTGGTGATTGACACCCTCAAGCAGAATATCCAGCACAAGGACGTGGCCTCAAACGACGCCGACTATGAGAACCGCGCGCAGTACTCTGCCGACCTTATCCATCAGTATGCCTTGCGCTGGATCGACGAGCGCGCCGAGCAATTGCAGCAAGACGGCACCCCATTCCTGGGCATCTTTACCTACACCCTGCCGCACGCCGAGCTCTGGCAGCCGCAGGACAGCATCGTGGCCTCATACTCGGGCCATTTCGACACCGAGCGCAGTGGCGGCGGCGTGTCGTGGTACAAGCATATCACCAACGGCCACACCCAGTTTGCGGCCATGATTACCCGCCTCGACAAGATGGTGGGCGAGATTATGGATAAGCTCGACGAGAAGGGCCTCGCCGACAACACGGTGCTAATCTTTACCTCCGACAACGGCCCCCACGAGGAGGGCGGCGCAGACCCCGATTTCTTCAATCGCGACGGCCTGCTGCAGGGCAAGAAGCGCTCAACCTACGAGGGCGGCATCCGCATTCCGTTCATTGTACGCTGGCCGGCTAAGGTCAAGGCCGGCACCACCAACGACCATATGTTTGCATTCTACGACCTGATGGCCACTTTTAGCGATATCATCGGCGTGGACAACTACAAGAAATACAACCCCAAGGGCCAGAACGATTACTTTGACGGCATCAGCATCTACCCGACACTCACTGGCGAGGGCCGACAGGAGGTGCACGACCACCTCTACTGGGAGTTCCACGAGACCGACATGATGGGCATTCGTCGCGGCAACTGGAAAATGGTGGTGCGCGGCGGCAAATGCAAGCTGTACAACCTTGCCGCCGATGTGCACGAAGACTATGACCTGGCGCCCCAATTTCCCGAGGTTGTGGCCGAGCTAACCGACCTCATTCGCCAGGAACATGTGGAAAATCCGCTGTTTAAAGTCACGCTGCCATAAAAAAGTTGGCAAAATATTCGCCCAAATCAAAAAGAGTTCGTAACTTTGCACCCGCTTGCAGAAAATGCGGGCATAAATAACAAACTATTTAATCCTTACAAATTATGTATTTAGATTCTGAAAAGAAGAAGGAGATCTTTGGACAGTACGGCGCGTCTAACACTGACACCGGCTCACCAGAAGCTCAGGTGGCATTGTTTTCTTACCGTATTTCCCACTTGACGGAACACATGAAGGCTAACCGTAAAGATCATAGCACAGAAAGAGCCTTGACACGATTGGTAGGTAAGCGTCGCGCCCTCCTCAACTACTTGAAGGCAAAGGACATCAACCGCTATCGTGCGATTGTTAAGAAGCTCGGCCTCCGTAAGTAAGCCCCGCGTTTTAACGACCACAAAACAAAAATCGCATCCTCCGCAACGAGGGTGCGATTTTTGTTTGTTAAAGGAGTTCTGGGGAGTTAAAAAGGGCTCAGTGGAAAAATACTGGGGACGTGAAAAAGTAGCTATAGTCTTCTGTTA
>JAZUHM010000383.1:0-5189 GCA_045641725.1 Bacteroidaceae bacterium
GAAGAGGTTGTTGCCAAGGTTAAGCGCCAGGTTGACGAAGAGGTGCTTGAGACTGGTAAGCGTACCGCAATCGACCTTGGTATCCATGGCTTGCATCCAGAACTTATCCGTATTGTCGGTAAGATGAAATATCGCTCTTCTTATGGTCAGAATCTTTTGATGCATGCCCGTGAGACTGCAAATCTTGCTGGTATCATGGCTGCTGAACTCGGCTTGAGTTCACGCAAGGCTAAGCGCGCCGGTCTGTTGCACGATATCGGTAAGGTGCCAGATGAGGATACAGAACTCTCACACGCAGAGTATGGCGCCAAGATTGCTGAGGAATATAAGGAGAAGCCAGAGATTGTAAATGCAATCCGTGCTCACCACGACGAGTGTGAGATGACCTCTCTCATAGCTCCAATCGTACAGGTTTGCGACGCCATCAGTGGTGCTCGTCCAGGCGCACGCCGCGAGGTAGTTGAGGCATATATCAAGCGTCTTAAGGACTTGGAGAATATTGCAATGAGCTTCAATGGCGTTACTAAGACCTATGCAATCCAGGCAGGCCGTGAGCTTCGCGTGATTGTGGGTGCTGACAAGGTTGATGATGCTCAGTGCGCACAGCTCTCGCTTGACATCGCCAACAAGATACAGACCGATATGACTTACCCAGGTCAGGTGAAGGTCTGCGTAATCCGTGAAGTTCGCTCAGTGAACTACGCTAAGTAATATATACCTTATTATATATTATATAGTGCAGGGATGGCCCACAAAGCCGTCCCTGTTTTTTTTGCTACCTAAGTGGTGCCTTTCGTAGTTAGGCGCTACCCGCGCCGAGCAGCAATTGAGTCAGTGTTGTCGCTTGAAGCACTACGGTCGGGGTTCGGCGCGGGACGCGCCAAACTACGAAATGCGCCAAGCGAGATATTGCTATCGTCAGTTGCCTCACTAGTGTTTTCAAACGCGCTGTTTTGTAGCCAAGTAGTTGAATGCTGTTGCCGATTGCGCAAATTGCGTAGTCAAATATCGTACAAAAATAATCTTATGGCGTTGCGAAAATTATTAAGTGCGACTTAATTTTTGTTCACAGCGCTGTGAACAATCGTTCATAGCGCTGTGAACAAACGTTCACACTGCTGTGAACAATCGTTCACTGCGCTGTGAACGGAATTTATCTCGAATCACCATTATTTTTGAGCGAGTAAAAGATAATTTAGAGCGAGGAATTGTTGGGATATGTTAGGCGCCTGTTCTCAACCCGAATGTCTTTGTCTGATATATAACCTTTTTATTTCACTTCCTATCTCCTTACCCTCTTATCTCCTCACCTCCTTACCTCCTTACCTCCTTATCTCCTTACCTCCTTATCTCCTTACCTCCTTACCTCCTTATCTCCTTATCACCTTACCTCCTTACCTCCTTATCTCCTTACCTCCTCAAAAAAAATCAGCCGCACCACAATGGGAGGTGCGGCTGAATATGTGATTGGAGTTCGGATGAATTACTTCATGCGGAACTTGATGCCGTTCTGGATATAGATGTTGCCTGAGGTTGGCTGTGCAACCTTCTGGCCATCAAGGGTATAAGCAGGTGCTGCTGGGTTGTATTCAAATTCTGCGTTCTCAGCAGTAGTGGTGCTTTCTACGGCGCTGATGTCGTTAGGATCGTAGAGGAGACGGTCGGTGCCATCGCCGAGTGCTACCTTAATATAATAAGGTTTAGTGCGGATGTCGGCTGGCAGTGAGAAGCTGAAGTTGTTGTAGCAATAAACCATCTGGTGGTCGGCGTTGTAAACCTTGAAGCCAACGGCACCCTTACCCTTGGTTTGGCTTATTACAACCTTGCCGGTAGATGGGGTGATGGTATAAGTATAGTCTTCGTAGTCAACGTCGTCAACAAAGTCGGTGAACATACCTGTTCTGCCTACCACGTTAGGATCGCCAGGATTTACACCAGGAGTGGTGGCCACGCGCTTTGCGTTGGCTGGCATGCCTGGGTAGTTGGCTGGATATTCCTTGATTCGCTCGTCAATAAAGAGGATGTTGCCGAGTTTCTTTGGATACTTGTGCATGTAGGCAATGGCTTCGTCGATTTCGGCCTGAGTGGTGGTGAAGTAGGTGTTGGTGTAGTCGCCTACCTCATAGTTTTGCAGTGGCACAAAGAAGCCCCAGAACTGGAAGAACTCAGAGAGGTCGGCCTGAGCCACGTCGCAGGCAAACTTGGCAAAGCGCAAGTAGTCGGTGGTACCGCTGCTAGGATTGTTTTTGTTTGCAGAACGGGTCATAGGAGTCTCGCGGAACTTGTCGAACAGACGTGGGTAGAATGTCACGTCGTGCTCCTGCAGGTGGAAGTAGAGCCAGAGCTGGAAGTAAGCGCGGCTTCTCTGCCAGAGGTCATACTCAAACCAGAAGACCTTCTTGTGGAATGATGACTGTGCCTCGCTCCACGGGCCGCCACGACCAGTATTAGAACCTTGAATCCATGTGTTGATCTGAGAGAAGTTGTTGTTGGAAACCTCTGTACAGCCGGCGAGGTTGTAGAGACCCTGATGTACGTGGCCAGTCTCGTGGGCAATACACCAGAAGTTGCCGCCGTTGTCACCCTTTGTGCCGTGTGTCATGGCGTCGTAGTTCATGATAGTGCCTACGCCTGGATAGTAGGTGCCATAAGACGATGCATACGGGTTGCCGGTAGAAGAACTTGATGCAGAGAGCATGCAGTTGAAGCGGTCGAGGAACTGGTCAACACCCATGATGTAGCGCTGAACTGCTACGAGGTCGTCCCAACGGCGCAGTGTGCCTTCAATACCCTTAGGGCAGCCGTCGGTGTCTATCTCGTCGAGCTCACCTGGCTTAATCTGCTTCAGCACTTCTGCGTAGTGCATGTTGTACTGATAGTACTTAGACTTCATGTGAACGATTTCGTCCTTGAAGAGAGTCTCGGTCATGTCCTTCCAGTCGGCATTGGTGTGGCCGCGGGTGATGTCGAAGTAGCCCTGTACGCGACCGCCTTCGATATGCACTGTGATAGGATTGACAGAGTTGAGCTTCTTGCTTGTAGAGGTGATGGTGTGGTGGATGTAGAGGAAGCCCTCGTCGTTAGGAGTGAAGATATTGATACCACGCTTGAGCTGCTGGCGCTGTGCATATACGTTGCAGCCTGGCACTGAGCTGTATTCGAGTGTGGTGCCTGAGGCAGCGTTGGCGCCTACATAAATCACAATGATTTCGCCTGGTTTTACGCTGATACCGGTAGGGCCGGTCTGTGGCGAGAACTGATAGCCAGTGCCCATCAGTTTAGTGTCGTTCCACTTAGAATAGTCGCTGTATGGCTCATAGTCGTAGATGCGGAATTCCTTTTCGCGGTGACCCCAAGTGTCGTTCTTGATCTTGAGGGCTGTGCGGATGATAGACAATGGCAGGTTCTGCTCTTTCATTGCGTTGGTAAGTTCTTCGTCGCTCATGGCTGTATATGCGTCCTTGAGTGTGGTGCAGGCGTAGTCTGCGAAGAATGTGCTGAGGCGCGAGTTGAGCAGGGTAGTGCTGGTGTTGAGCAGCAGTGTGTTTTCGCTATAAGCCTCCTGGGCTTCAGCCACTTGTTCGTCGGTAAGGTCAACGCGCTTGGCAATCCACTGAGCTGCGGTGCTGAGGATGCTGGCGTTTGTACAGAGTGAATTGCTGTTAGAGCCGATTGCGGTAGTTGGCTTGAGGGGCTCAATCAGGCTGTAGGTTGTTTCCCAAGCATAAGTGCCGACTTCAATGTTCCAGCTTCGGTTGGCGGTAGAAGAACTGCTGCTTGTTGAGTAGTTGCCGCCGCATGGACTGGTGGCGCTGGTGGCCTTGTGGAGGAGATATTTGCCCGAATATACATTCTGTATGGTATAGGTGCCGTCTTCAGCCTTTACAAGTTTCCAGTATTGGTTCCAAGCCTTTTCGTCGGCTTCTTGAGTTACTGCCAGACCATCGCTGACGCGCTCGGTGAGCATGCCGCCTTCGTTGAGGCTGATAAACTGGTAGTATTGGCCTTCTTCAATATTTACAGAACCTGTGTTGCAGATCTTGTCGAGGTTGGCTTTTACTGTAGCGGTATCTACTTCGCTGGCTTCTACGAGGTTGAGCAGCCACTCTGAGTTCTTATCGTTGGCATAGCTCCAGTCGGTGAGGCCTGTGCTGCCACCGTTGAGGTTGGCGCATGTCTTCTTGTCTGGGCCCAACTCACCATGGCAGAGAATCATATATTTGTCTTCGTCGCTGGTGTTGTTAGGGCTGAGCATGATAGTCCAATAAGCCTTGGTGGGTGTGCAGGAATAATCGCTTTGGATATAATCGCCGGTAGCAGCATTGCGCATGCTGAAGCCGTTGTCGTCGTGCTCGATAATCCACATCTGGCGCATGATGGCACCTGTGGTTTGCTTGGTTGCAGTTGTTGCTTTTTTAGTGCTTACATTTTCTGCAATATACTGGCTGCCGCTGTTGCCGCGGCTCTGTATGCGGAAGAGACCACCCTTGAGCAACTGATAGGCAGCCTGTGCGCCGCCGCTCAGATCTTCGTAGCTTGTGATTGCTGCTTCCTTGAGTTCCCATGCACTATTGCCGCTGGTAGAGGTTGGGGCTGTGGTGCCGTAGCCCAAGACTACAGCTCCATTGCTGTCCATATAGAAGTTTGTGCCTTTCAGACACCAGTAGCCACTGGCGTTGCCGATTGGGGCAATGGTAAACAGGCCAGCCTGGTCCTTGCTGGTGGTGGTACCTGTACCAGAGTTGTTGCCCAAATCCTTGTAGTAGCTGCCGTTAGGGGTCTGGATGTAATACTTGCCTTCGGTGCTGCTTTCTACAAAGCGTACGAGGAACTTGTAGCCCTCTTCTACGGAATAGCCGCTCAGCGGCACAAGCTTGGTCAGCTCGGCGTTGCCGTATGCATAACCCTTGCGGCCCTGGTTGTACATTGTGTACCAGGTGTTGGCCTTGAATTCTGTTTTTGCAATGACATTGCTGAACGTGACAACGTCTTGTCCAGAAATATCATCCACAAAAGACTGTGCTGAAACAGATAGTACTGCCAGCATCAACATCATAAGTGAAATAATCTTTTTCATTGATATAAATTTAATGATAATAATTTTCATCATACTATAATTTGCAAAAATAAGAAAATATCAACATGTTGCCAAAAAATTACGAGCATTATTGTGCAAATTACATCTTTTT
>JAZUHM010000384.1:0-3899 GCA_045641725.1 Bacteroidaceae bacterium
ATTTATCCCCTCAATCATTTTACAAACGATTGGGGGGATAATTATTTGTAATTCAACAATCTAATACTAAATATCTAAATTCATGCGCAAGATAATTACTTTACTTTTGTTGGCCTTTGCAACTGTGGCTTTTGCACAGTCATTTCGCAAGGGCGCACTCTATACAGTATCGCCTCTGCCTTTGGAATACGAGGGCCAGGTTTTTCAGATCAGCGATCTGTCTGGCTCGTGGCGAATAATCGATCCGTTTACCCACAAGGCGCTCCGCATGTCGGAATCCGGCATGGCGTGGGGCGAAGAAAACGGCTCTGACGAGTTGCAGAAATGGACTTTTGAATCCGCAGGCAAAGGCTTGTATTATTTCATACCAACCAATGCTCCGCAGTTGGCCGACAAGAGCAAGAAGTTCAGCATTGCCGAGGCGACGGCTTTTGGCTCTGATGACAATTGCACCTATCGCTTCTGTTCTGTGGGCAATCCAGGAATGGTGCTGGGCAATGGCGATGACAGCGGCAACAACGCCCATATCAAGGCCGAGGCCCTCGATTCGCTCAATCGCGGCCAGTATTGGACTATCAAGACTCTGGCAAAAGACAAACATATCATTGGTGGCGCCTTTTATACTCAGAACTTTGACGACGGCGGCGACAATGCGCGCATCGACTACCTCTTGCAGTGGCCGGCCACTCCCGGTCGTTGGGGCAATGCCATGATGAGCATCGCTCCCGTCAAGGGCCAGAGCGGTGTCTATCGCATTGTGAGCTACAGCAAGCAGAAGATGTTCACGCTCAAAGACGGCGAAATGAAGATTGCTGCCATCGACGACAACGACCGCAACAGTTGGTTTAGAATCGAGGAGGTCGCAAAGCCAAAAATCAAGGCCCCAATTTGGGAAGATGAGACAATCTTTGGTCAAAACAAGCTGGCGGCAGTGGCTACCTACATGCCTTATCCCTCAGAGCAGGCGATGCTCAACGACAAGGCCCGCTACGATAAGCCATGGCTTGAGCCTGTCAATCCTAACTATCAGTTGCTTGACGGCGAATGGAAGTTTAATTTTGTGACCTCTCCAGATTTGCGCCCCGACGGTCTTGCCATTTCTGCAGATGCTGCTGCGGCGGCAGGTTGGGACAAAATCCCTGTGCCGAGCTGCTGGGAGATGCAAGGCTACGACCGTCCTATTTATTGCAACGTTGAGTATCCTCACGGCAACACTCCTCCTTATATCAAGGCCCGCCCAGGTTACAACGACGGCGGCAAGAATTACGCTATCAATCCTGTGGGCACATATCAGCGCACTTTTGTGGTGGACGATAATTGGCTCAAGGAGAGAACTTTGATTCACTTTGGGGGCGTTTATAGTGCGGCGTTTGTTTATCTCAACGGTGAGTATGTTGGTTATTCTCAGGCTTCAAACAATGTGGCAGAGTTTGACCTCTCGGCCTATGTCAAGAAGGGCAGCAATAACCTCGTGGTGCAGGTTTTGCGCTGGTGCGACGGTTCATATCTTGAGTGTCAGGATATGTTCCGCATGAGTGGCATTTTCCGCTCTGTATATTTATATAATGTGCCAAGTGTCAGCATTCGCGATCACCACATTGCCGACGTTTTGAACGACGACTTAACACACTGCGACGTGAATGTAAAACTTTTTGCCGAGGGCAATGGCAAGATAGGCAAGGCTGCGGTTAAACTCTTTGCGCCAGACGGCAGCAAGGTGGGCGAGACTATTGCCCTGCAGTCTGCCGACGGCATTTATTCAGCCTCTATTCCTGTAGAGAATCCAGTGCTTTGGACAGCGGAGACCCCTGCGCTTTATACCATCCACGTCGTGCAGAGCGACGCAAGCGGCAATGAACAGATGGCCTTCTCTACCAAGCATGGTATTCGCAAGATTGAAATCAAGAACAGCCTTGTCTATATCAACAACAAGCGCGTGCTGTTTAAGGGTGTAAACCGTCACGACAGCGATCCGCTCACTGGCCGCACGGTTTCCGTCGAGTCGATGGAAAAGGACGTGGTGATGATGAAACAGAACAACATCAATACCATCCGCACCAGCCATTATCCTAACGACGTCAAGATGTTTGCGATGTTTGACTATTATGGCCTGTATGCTTGCGCCGAAGCTGACCTCGAGGACCACGCCAATCAGAGTATTTCGGCCATGGATTCCTGGATTCCAGCCTTTACCGACCGCATTGAGCGCCTTGTGCAGACCTATCGCAACAATGCCTCTGTGGCAATGTGGAGTCTTGGTAATGAGAGCGGTGCTGGCAAGAATTTTAAGGACTGCTATCAGGTGGCCCGCAACCTTGATCCATCGCGCCCAGTCCACTATGAGGGCACTCGCATCGACAAGGATTATGGCGGTTCTGCCTATTCGGATTTCTACTCTAAGATGTATCCATCGATGGAGTGGATGCACAAGAATACCTCCAACCTCGACAAACCGATGTTTATCTGCGAATATGCTCACGCCATGGGTAATGCAATCGGTAACCTCAATCATTATTGGGAAGTTATCGAGACAAGCAATTCGTGTGTCGGTGGCTGTATCTGGGACTGGGTTGACCAGGCAATCTACGAGCCCAAGGAGATTAAGCAGGGCTTGCTTCGCCTCCACACGGGCTATGATTTCCCCGGCCCACATCAAGGCAATTTCTGTTCAAACGGTATCGTGACCGCAACTCGCCAGTACACCTCTAAACTGGCCGAAGTGAAATACGCACAGCAGTTTGTGAAGTTTGCAATGACAGCAGATAATATGCTTTCCGTGACAAACAAGTACGCCTTCCGCACTCTTGCCGGTCTTAATGTGAAATACGAATATTTGGTTGACGGCAAGGTGGTGAAGACCTTCGAGAATGCTTTGCCTGCCGTTCAGCCTCAGGACAGCGTGGTGCTTGCAATGCCAAAATACAAGGTAAAGGCAAAGCCATGGCAAGAGATTATGCTCAATGTCTATGCAGTTTACGATGCCGATCAGCCTTATGCAAGCAAGGGTGCCGACGTGGCAAAGCAGCAGTTAACCATTCGCCCCTATGTGTTCACAGATGGTGTAGAACAATCAAAGGAAATGCTTGAAGCGCGCTATGCCAATGGCCAATATCGCGTATATAATAATAAGGTAAGCGCCGTGTTTGACGAAAAGACCGCCCAGCTTACTTCGCTCTGCTTCAACGGTCGCGAGATGCTTGCGCAGCAGCAGGGCTTCCTCTTCGACAATCATCGCTGGATTGAGAATGACCGCTTCGGCAATACCGACAACGGCCTTGCTGACGAGGCTGATATTAAAGTCGAGGCGCTCTCTGGTGCTGATAATAAGTTTGCCGCCAAAACTCTCGACCTCAAGCCTGAGGATTGCAAGGTTTATAAGGTGACCACCAGTCGCAAGGGCTCAATTGCCGACCAGCAGATTGTTTATACTATCTACGGCAATGGCATCGTTGATATGGAGGTGGAAATCAATCCCCACAGTGCTAATCTGCGTCGCGCTGGTGTGGTTTGCGCCCTTGATTCGGCGTTGAGCAATGTCGAGTATTATGGCCTTGGCCCCTGGGAGAATTATAATGACCGCCACGATGCAGCCACTATCGGCCGTTTCACAGCAAAGGTGGACGAACTGGGCGAGCACTATATCAAACCGCAGACCATGGGCGACCGTGGCGCATTGCGCGAACTTGTGCTTACAGACAGCGCCGGCGCGGGCTTGAAGATTGAGGCTCAGGGCAACATATCATTCTCTGCCAATCGCTACACCGATGCTGATCTTATGAATGCGCAGCACGAGTGGCAGCTCCAGAAGCGCCCTTATATCTATCTGCACCTCGATGGAGCACAGCGCGGATTGGGCAATGCCAGCTGCGGCCCTCAGACTATGCAGAAATATTGCATCC
>JAZUHM010000385.1:0-4236 GCA_045641725.1 Bacteroidaceae bacterium
GATCCGACTTGTGCCGGTCTATAATCCGCTGATGCCGCTGCACATCAATGTGCCTATCAGCGAACCGCTCTTCACATTTACTACCGAAGAACTGCCCTCGCCGGAATATTCCTACTTTGAACAGTGGCCGCAGATCGACAACGGCATTCAAGACCTCGACCACATTGTTGGGCTCATCAATGCGGCTCGCCTGCCAGCCGTGATAGTGGGACAATACGAGGCGGAGGCAATTGCAGAGCTCGTGGCCCTTGACCGCGACAACAAGCTTCTGCTCCTGCCCGAGATCATCAGCAATCATCCAGGCGCAGAGCGCACGGCTTATATCGAGCAACTCAAAGCCGAGGGCATGCCTCTGCCCGATCTTGTGGTGCATATCGGCGGCGCACTGGTCAACAAGTGGCTTAAACTCAAACTGCGCCAACAAGACGACCTGAAAGTCATCCGTGTTGACGCAACCGACGAGTGTCCCGACACATTCTCGCACCTTGAAGTAAAAGTTAAATACAACGAAGCTAAGTTCTTCAAAATCATAGCGCCGCTGCTTAAAGCAAACAGCAACATTGCAGACTTTAAGAACGCCATAAAACTGCCCGACCTGCCACTCAACGCCAAGGAGAAAGCGGTGGCCGACCTGTGGCAGACAGTTGCCGAAAATCACAGCGACAACAGTGTATTTTTCTTCGGCAACAGCAGCGCCGTCAGGGCTGCCGCTCGCACTATTCCCTCAGGCCAGAAGCCTATCTACTGCAATCGCGGCGTCAACGGCATAGAAGGCAGCCTCTCTGTCGCGGCAGGCTATTCGGCAGTCGTGGAGCACGACGTATATTGCGTGGTGGGTGACCTTAGTTTCTTCTACGACGCCAATGCGCTCTGGAATACCCGTCTCAAGGGCAACCTGCGCATCATTCTGCTCAACGACCACTGCGGCGGAATCTTTAAAAATCTACCGGGATTGGGAGATTCTCCAGCCCTTGACGAGTTTGTGGCAGCGCGCCACGACTTCTGTGCTCAAGGTATCGCAACCAGTTACGATTGCAACTACATAAACGTCACTAACAGTGCAGATTACAGCCTAAAACTTAAAGAAATAATTAATAACACCTACGACAAACCTTATATAATAGAATATGACACGAATTTGGAACAAGATTAAGGATTTCAAGGAGATTCTCTTTGAGGAATACAACGGCATTGCCAAGATTACAATCAACCGCGCCCGCTATCGCAACGCCTTCACTCCACTCACGGTGATGGAGATTTCGCAGGCGCTCGTCTATTGCCGCGAGGCGCAGGACATCTGTGTGGTGGTACTCACAGGCGCCAACTCTCCACGCAAGGAGGGCCAGACCGACGAGGAGTTTATGCGCACCCATGCCTTCTGCTCTGGCGGCGATATGAATGTCAAGGGCAAGGGCGGCTACGTTGGCGGCGACGGCGTGCCACGTCTCAATGTGCTTGACGTGCAGAAACAGATTCGTTCGCTGCCTAAGCCAGTTATCGCCATGGTCAATGGCTTTGCTGTGGGTGGCGGTCATGTGCTCCACCTAATGTGCGACCTCACCATCGCATCAGAAAATGCCATGTTCGGACAGACTGGCCCTAAGGTCGGCAGTTTCGACGCCGGTTTCGGAGCCTCTTACCTCGCCCGCATCGTGGGTCAGAAAAAGGCCAGAGAGATTTGGTTTATGTGCCGCCTCTACAACGCCGAGGAAGCAGAACGCATGGGCATGGTCAACAAGGTGGTGCCTTTCGACAAGCTCGAAGACGAGGTAGTCGATTGGGCTGAGACTATGATGGAGCGCTCGCCCCTGGCCCTCAGAATGATTAAGGCTGGTCTCAACGCAGAGCTCGATGGCCAGGCTGGTATTCAGGAACTGGCTGGCGACGCTACCATGCTCTACTACATGCTTGACGAAGCTCACGAGGGCGGCCAGGCCTTCCTCGAAAAGCGCAAGCCTGACTTCAAGAAATATCCCAAGCTTCCCTAAGCTCCTGCCTCGTCTCCCCCACTGCCTGTTTCCACCTACGCCATGCACTACTCTATCGAGCCACAAGTTTTAAAATTCAAGCAGCCCGCCGGCACCAGTCGCGGGGTGTATCTTGAGCGCAGGCTTTGGTATGTTCATCTTTACGAGGGGCCATACCACGGCATCGGCGAGTGTGCGCCGCTGTTCGACCTGTCGTGCGACTACAAGGAGGACATGTATTCGCTTATCGACGAGGCTTGTCAGTCGCTCGTGGCCAATGGCGAGATTGACTACCAGCGCTATGCCGACTGCCCATCGGTGCTGTTTGCACTCGAAACGGCATTGCTCTCGCTCGAAGGCAGCCGCAGTGGCAATGCGCTCCGTCTCTACGACAACAGCTTTACCCGCTGCGAGATGGGCATACCTATCAACGGCCTCGTGTGGATGGGCACTTACGACCAGATGCTGCAGCGCATGGAAGAGAAACTGGCACTTGGATTCGGGTGCATCAAGATTAAAATCGGAGCCATAGACTTCGACAAGGAGGTGGCCCTGCTGCGACACCTGCGTGAGAGATTTCCAATCGACAAAGTGCAACTGCGCGTCGATGCCAACGGCGGCTTCTCGCCACAAGAGGCCCCAGAGAAGCTGCGCACCCTTGCCTCGCTCGACATCCACAGCATTGAGCAGCCCATTCGCCAGCACCAGTGGCCGCAGATGGCAGCACTTTGCAAACAAACGCCCATACCTATCGCCCTCGACGAAGAACTCATCGGGGTCAACAAACTGGAGGACAAGCGCCGCCTGCTCGACACCATTCTGCCGCAATACATAATCCTGAAACCCACGCTCCACGGCGGCATCAAGGGCTGCGAAGAATGGATTGCCGAAGCCCGCAAGCGCAACATCGGCTACTGGATAACCTCCGCCCTCGAGAGCAACGTGGGACTCAACGCCATAGCACAGTGGGCGGCACAGATCGGTTGCACCCACATGCCACAAGGCCTCGGCACAGGTCAGCTATTTGAGACCAATTACGAAGCCACCGACCTCGAAATCAACGGCGACCGCCTGTGGTACTGCTCACAGAGACAGCGGGAATTTATAAAAGAGACAGAAAATTTCAAATCCGAGTGGCACAACAGCAGTCCCCAAATGCAAGTTCACACCTCGGGCTCCACCGGCACGCCAAAACCGATGCTTGTTG
The DNA here is from genome assembly GCA_045641725.1 of Bacteroidaceae bacterium. Taxonomy (GTDB): domain Bacteria; phylum Bacteroidota; class Bacteroidia; order Bacteroidales; family Bacteroidaceae; genus UBA6382. Next base: position 3,175 of record JAZUHM010000385.1, read on the forward strand.
ACAAAGAGAAGATGGCCAATAGTGCAAGAGCAACACTCCGATTCCTGCGATTGCAGCCTGGCGACAGCGCCTTGCTGTGTTTGCCGCTGCAATACATCGCAGGCAAAATGGTAGTAGTCCGCAGCATCGTCGGCAAACTCCGGCTGATAGCCACCGCACCGTCGTCGCGCCCTTTCCGCACACTAACCACCTCGCCCACCTTTGCCGCCATCACACCAATGCAGGCAGCCGAGACATTGCTCCACAGCCACGACACCAAGGTCATGCGAGGCGTGCAGCAGCTCATCATAGGCGGCGGCGCAATACCAGCACCGCTTGAAAAAACACTGCGCCATTTCCCCAACAACGTGTGGAGCACCTATGGCATGACCGAGACCCTGTCGCACATCGCCATGCGCAGACTCAACACCGCAGAGGCCAGCAAATCCTACACCCCATTCCCAGGCGTAGGCATAGCCCTCGACGCAGACAACAGCCTGATAATCACAGCACCCGAAGTGTGCGACCAGCCACTTGCAACAAACGACATAGCCCGCATAAATCCCGACGGCACCTTTGAGATTATCGGTCGCAAAGACAATGTAGTGTGCAGCGGCGGCATCAAACTGCAACTGGAGGAGATAGAGCAGAAGATAAAGACCGTCGTGTCATTCCCATTCATGCTGACATCAGTGCCCGACAACAAACTCGGCGAAGCACTCGTAATGCTATACCACGGCCAGCAGACAGCAGCCGACATCCTACAAACCATAGCCCCCGCACTAAGCCCATACGAACAGCCGCGCCACATACTGCCCACAAACAAACTGCCATACACCCAAACCAACAAACCCGCACGCAACCAGGCCAAAGCACTTGCCAAACAGCTGCTAAGCCAGACGTGACCTATCCATCTCCTCTATATCTCCTCTATATCTCCCCTATATCTCCCCTATATCTCCCCTATATCTCCTCTTTATAATAATCCCACAGAGCTCACAGAGAACACAGAGACCCAGCCCAATAACGATGCAGATTTCGCCCACAGAGCAACTCGCAGTGCGAGTAGAGTACACAGAGCTT
>JAZUHM010000386.1:0-2519 GCA_045641725.1 Bacteroidaceae bacterium
TGAGCGCCACTATGGCCTCCACACTGTATGTCCTGACCAAGGAAACCTATCCACGCATCAAGGTAACTTACCGAGGTGACAGCAGTTTCCGTGAGCCACTCGAGATTGAAATTGAAGAGTTTATTGCAGTCAAAGGCTTTAAGGCTCGTGGCAAGCGCATTACCACAAACAAAGTGGCTTCCATCGAAGAAATCGAACCGCTGCGCAAGCCCGAAGAAACTCCCGACGAGGACAACGACAATAATGACGGAAGCAACAATGACAACAACGCTGAAGTCACAGCAGAAAACCTTGATCCTGACGCAGACAAGACTGCAGACGAACTTCGTGACGAAATCAATGGACAGCTAAGGCTATTTTAACAGCGACTACCCCACCCCAAAAAGCCACTGCTCAATTCCACTCACAATGAAAGCAATTATTGTCAACAGCTTAGCATTTATCATCACACTTTCGACCTCATTAGGCATTCTGGCTCAAGAACGCGAATCTGCGACACTGATTGCCTTTGGCCATAGGTCGCAATCGGACACCTATTTGTCAAATGAGCGATATAATGGAGCATCTTTAGGCGTGATCTCACAGAAGAGCCGACCAACACACTGGCTTGACCGTCGGGTATATGTGCAGCACCTTACCCAAGGCGACGTGGCATATTGCAAAGCCCGCGCACACAAGCACAGCACAATCTCGGGGTTGTTTCATTGGCAAGTGGCTTGGCAATACCACTTTATGCCAACCAACAGCAATTGGGAAATCAATGCAGGACCAGGTTTGCAGACAAACTTTGGATTTGTATATAATACATTGGGCGGCAATAATCCTGCTTCTGCCAAGGCATCACTCCACGTTATAGCCTCGGCACAGGCCCGCCGGCATTTTGATATTGGCAGCAATAAGTTTACTGCTACCCTGCAAGCCGACGTCCCGTTGTCTGGCGTGCTCTTTTCGCCCGATTACGGCCAGTCGTATTACGAGATTTTCTCGCTTGGCAAATACAGCCACAACATCTGCTACGCCTTTCCCCTCAAAGCGTTTCAGGCAAACACAATGCTTACCCTTGACTGGCACATCAAACCCTCAGCATCCTTGCGAATTGGCTACCAAGGCATGTTTATGCAGTCAGACGCAAACAATCTCAAGACACAAGATTTCTCCCACCATATTATATTAGGCTATGTTCGCAATTTTTAAAACCACAGGCCACACAATGAAAGATAGTTTCAGATTTTGTTCGCTCGCCATTGCAGCAATATGCGTGATTTTCAGCATATTATGTAGTGGATGCGTAACCGAAGAAGAACTTAGCAACACACCCAAAGGCAACTTTGATGCATTGTGGCAGATTGTCGATGAGCACTATTGCTTTTTCCCCGACAAAGCAACGGAATATGGCCTTGACTGGAATGCTTGCCATGCCAAATATCAGAACATGCTGACGCCAAACATGACCAAGGAACAGCTTTTTGACGTATGCGGCAAAATGTTAAGCGAGTTGCGCGACGGCCACGTCAACCTTACCTCCGCCTTCAACACTGCCCGCTATTGGAAGTGGTTTGAAGATTACCCTGCCAATTTCAGCGACTCACTGCAACGCATCTATCTCGGCACAGACTATCGCATGACCTGTGGCATCAAATATCGTATCCTGCCAGATAATATTGGCTATATCTATGTGCCAACGTTTGAAAATGCCGTAGGCTCTGGCAATCTTGACGCAATATTTTATCATCTCTCCCTTTGCGACGGCATTATTGTTGACGTAAGAAACAATGAGGGCGGTATGCTGACCACAGCGCAGGATCTTGCCGGAAGTTTTATAAATGAGAAAACCACAGTAGGATATATCTCCCACAAAACCTCAAAATCCCACAATGCTTTTTCTTCGCCGGAGCCAATAACTATTTATCCGTCAGAGGGAATGAGATGCCAGAAGCCCGTAGTTGTGCTCACAAATCGTAAGACTTATAGCGCCGCAAATGCCTTTGTGTCATATATGAAAGACTTGCCGCAAGTCACAGTTGTCGGCGACAAGACCGGTGGCGGTGCTGGACTCCCATTTAGCAACGAGTTGCCCAACGGGTGGAGTGTCAGGTTTTCTGCATGCCCAACATACGATATTCACATGAAATCCACAGAAAGCGGCATTGTGCCTGATTACAAGATCAATCTCTCCGACGAAGATTTCGCAAAGGGAAAAGACTCTATTATCGAATATGCACGCATGCTATTAAGGAGCAAATAGTAATAAAACACACAAAAAACGCACTTCAAAAGCAGAAAAAGTTTATTTTTCCTTGGCAGTTAAAAAAAAACATATTACTTTTGCACCGCAATTAAGCAATCGCAGCGGCGAAAGCAGTGTTGCAAACATATTGACGGGCGAGTGCTACACGGCTAGCTCCCTTCGAATCCCCCCAGGGCTTGACCGCAGCAAGGGTAGTTGGTTGTAGCAGCGCGATGCAGTTAGCTTGCCCACCCGCCTCTTTAGCTCAGTTGGCCAGAGCACGTGATTTGTA
>JAZUHM010000387.1:0-3999 GCA_045641725.1 Bacteroidaceae bacterium
ATTCCATCTCCAAGCCCGTGCTCCGCAAGGGCCTCCACGCCGGCACGGCTTTTGAAATCCTTTCTATCGACATTCCCGACATCGACGTGGGCAAGAACATCGGCGCCACCTTGCAGATAGACCAGGCCAACGCCGACAAAAACATCGCCCAGGCCAAAGCCGAAGAGCGCCGCGCCATGGCCGTCGCCCTTGAGCAGGAAAACAAAGCCAAGGCACAAGATGCCCGCGCCCAGGTTATCCTGGCAGAAGCCGAAGTGCCAAAGGCTCTTGCTGCAGCACTGCGCGACGGCAACATGGGCTTTATGGACTACTACAAGCTCCAGCAAGTCAAGGCCGACACCTCAATGCGCGACAATATCGGCAAACTCAACCTCGAAGGCGTAAAGGACGCCATCGCACCCAAGAGAGACTAAATGAAACGCAACTCCATTTGCTGCATCTACAACTCCGGCCCCCACTACCGCTGGCCCATTTTCAAAGCCATGTCAGACAATTTTGACATCGACTTCTGCTTTGGGCCCAACACGGTATATACCAAGTCCATCAAGACATTTGACTACAATGCGCTGCCGGGCTTTCGCAAGATGCTCCACAACCGCCGCCTCTTTGGCAAATTCTACTGGCAAAGCGGTGCGATCGGCATGGCCTTTAAGCCTTATAATATATATATAATGTTAGGCGAGGCGTATTGCCTGTCGTCGTGGCTGATTGCGCTCATTGCCAAGATGCGCGGCAAAAAGACCGTATGCTGGACACACGGCTGGTACGGCCGCGAGTCGGGCATAAAAAAGACTATCAGCAAATGGTTCTACTCGCTGTTTAGCGAAATACTCACCTACAACGACTACGCCGGCCGCCTGCTGGCCGAGGGCGGCATCAGCAGCAAGCGCATCCGCACCATCGGCAACTCGCTCGACTCGGCCAAGCACCGCCAGATGCGCTCCACGCTCAAGGACACCGACATCTTCACCTCGCATTTCGGCAACGACAATCCCGTGCTGCTCTACTGCGGCCGCATTCAGCAGTCCAAGCGCCTTGACCTCATGATAGACGCCGCTCTCGCACTGAAGCAGGAGGGCAAGAGCGTCAACCTCGTGTTTGTGGGCAAGGACGACGAAAACGTCTGTCTCCAGCAACTGGCCGAAGCCAAGGGCCTCGGCGATGCCGTGTGGCTCTACGGCCCATGCTACGACGAGGAGAAACTGGCAGAATTATTCTACAACTCCACACTCTGCGTCTCGCCTGGCAACGTGGGCCTCACCGCCATCCACGCGCTATCCTTCGGCTGCCCGGTAATCACCCACAACACCTTCCCCTACCAAGGCCCCGAATTCGAGGCCATCCGCCCTGGCATTACCGGCGATTTCTTTGAGCAAGACAATGCACAAAGCCTCGCAGATACAATACGACAATGGCTCAACCGCACCCCCGAGCAGCGCAAGGAGACAGCCAGCGCCGCCTTCGCCGAGGTAGATGCCAAATGGAATGTAGATTATCAGATCGGCGTGTTCAAGACCGTTCTGTAATTACCTGATAACAAGAAAAATTATGTTGAAATTCATTTTCCAACTGATTGCAAATCTCTTTAAGCGCAACATTGCCGTGTCGGCGTTTGTATATGCCGGCTCGCAAATCGCCAAGACCGCTAAGATTCACCGCAACTGCAAAATACGAAACTCCAATGTCGGAGCCCATTCCTACGTAGCCGCCAACTCATGGCTCACCAATGCCGACGTAGGCCGCTTCTGCTCCATCGGCAACGGCGTGACCATCGGCCTCGCCACCCACACCATGACCAACGCATCGACATCGCCCATCTTCTCGCTGCGCAAGAATGCCACCGGCGTGGCGTGGGTAGGCCAAGACCTGGCCGAGAACACCGACGACATAGCCCGCACCACCATTGCCGACGACGCCTGGATTGGCACCAACGCCCTCATTATGAGCGGAGTTAGCATCGGCACAGGCGCAGCAGTCGGCGCAGGAGCCGTGGTCACCAAGGACGTGCCGCCATACGCCATTGTGGCAGGAGTGCCGGCCAAAATAATAAAATACCGATTCGACGAACCCACACGCCAGAAGCTCCTCCAATCGCGCTGGTGGGAACTGCCCGACCAGACTCTGCGAGACAACATAAATCTCTTCCAGACACAACTCACAGAGCAAATCGCCGACCAAATAATCGACAAAACACGCTAAATCCCGCCCAAAAAGCGCAAAAAGCACAGAATCTTACCCGCAATTCAAAAATAAATTACTAATTTTGCACCCGCTACCACGAGATGGTAGAATGTCAAACCTTTAAAAACTATAACATTTATGGCAACAAGAATCAGATTACAGCGCCACGGCCGCAAGAGCTATGCTTTCTACAGCATCGTTATCGCCGACGCTAATGCACCACGTGATGGTAAGTTTACTGAAAAGATTGGTACCTACAATCCTAACACCAATCCTGCCACAGTAGATTTGAAGTTTGATCGTGCACTCTATTGGGTTGAGACCGGTGCTCAGCCAACCGACACAGTGCGCAACATCCTCTCTCGCGAGGGCGTTTATATGATGAAGCACCTCCGCGGTGGTGTAAAGAAAGGTGCTTTCGACGAGGCAGCTGCACAGGCAAAGTTTGAAGCCTGGAAGCAGGACAAGACAGCCAAGCTCAACAAGGTAACCTCTGACGAGGCTGCTGCAAAGAAGGCTGACGCTGCTGCTCGCCTCGAGGCAGAGAAGAAGGTAAACGAAGCAATCGCCGCTAAGGTAGCTGAGAAGAAAGCTGCTATCGAAGCTGCTCAGGCTGAAGCCGCTGCTGCCGCACAGGCAGAAGCTGAGGCTGCAGCTGCTGCACAGGACGCACCAATCGAGGCTCCTGCTGAAGCTTAATCTTCAGGTTACCACACACCAAGACAACGGGCGGTCAATTCCCAAGCGGGAGTTGACCGCCCAATTTATTTACAAAAAACAAAAAAATCACCACAAAACCGTGCATCGCATCCAAAAATTTCATATATTTGCAACCATAAAATCCCCACACAACCAGCAATCATAACAAAACAGCCATGAAAAAACTATTCATCCTCATCCTGGCCGCCACAACCATCATAGCATGCGGCAACACCAACAAACCCGCCACCACAGCCCAAGGCGACAGCACCAACACAACCACACTCGGACAAAACGAGCAAAGCGAAGACCACTACGCCATCTGGCAGATGGACAGCACCAACGAAGTCAACTTCACCACCTACGACCTCGCAGCCATGGAAGCAAAAGGCCACGTCAAAAAGATAGAATGGGCAAACCACAAGCTCATAGCAGAATTCGACGAACAAGGCAACATCACAAGCCTCAGCGACGACTGCGGCCAATTCAACATCGACCACAACAACGACGGATGCCTCACATCCTGGGCACCAGGAGCCGGATCCGTCACCTACTCCATCGACCCCGAAACAGACCTCCTCACCTGCTTCAGCGGCGCAGAAGGAGCCCTAAGCTGGACAAACTGGTATAAATACGACAAACACGGCAACCTCCAGGAAATAGAATACAACCAAGAAGACCAGGCAGAAGAAACCACACAAACCAACACCGAAAAAGTCACCATCCTAAGCAAAGACGACCACAACAACTGGACAAAAATCAAGATAGGCAAACGCCTCATCACACGCAAAATCACATACTACCCCAACCCACTCTGCGACGAAGAACAACCCGCCGTCACCAACACAGACTTCAAGCCCATGACCAAAGGATACAGCTTCGCCGGCACCATAGGCACCGACCAAAACTGCATACTCACCTTCGTAGGCGGCAAAGGCACATACATAGTCGGCGTGGGCCAGCGCAAGGTCGAAGTCGAGTCATACGACGCCGCCACCGGCAAATTCACCCTCCGCGCATACATGAAAAGCACAGGCGAACCAATCGGCCACTTCGCCGGCACCTACAAAAACGGCACCTACAAAGGCGAATTCACCAACAGCAAAGGCGGCAAAGTCA
>JAZUHM010000388.1:0-5596 GCA_045641725.1 Bacteroidaceae bacterium
TTGCCGTCTTTCTTGTTGATGCCCTGGCCGTTCATGATGCCGAGCTCATACTTGAGGCCCGTATTGCCTGCCTGGCCATAGATGAGCAGACCAAGGTCGCGGCCGCCCTGAGGGCCGATGAGCGGGTCGGTGAAGCCTGTCATCCACATCACCGACTGCGAATAGCAGTTGACGAGCTCCAGCTTGGACGGCGACATGCAGTTCTCCATAGATAGGCTGTTCTTAAACTGACCCATGCGCACGTTGAGCGCCTTGTTGAAGCTGTAGGCGGTATAGTATTCGAGGCTCGAGGCCTTGAAGTCGTGCATGTAGAGGAAAGACCACTTGTCGGTGATTTGCGCCTTGGCCCACACGATGGTGCGCTTGAAGTCAAAGGTGTTGGAGTTGTCTGACGAGTTGTACTCGTAGCCGCCCTGCGCATAACCGTTGATCTGAATCTTCTCGGCCACTGTGCCGGCGGCCTTGATTACGTCGTTGAGCGTGGTGGTTGAGTTGTTTGTCTCGTTTTCGTTGAGTTCTTCGGCACACACCGCAATGGCAGGCGCGATCGTCAGCAATGCTGCTGCAAGAATTGATTTTAGTTTCATAAATATCAGGTTGTTTATTTGTAACATTCAAACATTTTGTCAACAGATTGTTTGTCCATCTGCGGAGTAAAGAGGCTGAACAGCGCTACCACTACAAAGCCGCCCACCATGGCGATGGCGCCGCAGTTGATAGGCGACATTGGATTGCCCAGCAGCATGTTGCCCACCGTGAGGCCCACGCCCCAGATAAAGCAGGCCCACACCGAGCCAGTGGTCACGCGCTTCCAATACAAGCCCAGCATAAACGGCGCCAGGAATGCGCCCGCCAATGCTCCCCACGAGATGCCCATAAGCTGGGCAATAAATGTAGGAGGATTGAGAGCTATCAACAGCGAAATGGCGATAAAGAACACGATGAGCGTACGCATCACGATCACCTTGCGGCGCTCGATGTTACCCTTGGCTGTGTCGTCTATTTCGCCGGACTTGACCTCGCTGTTGCTGGCCTTTTTGTCGCGGTAGATAAGGTCGAGGGTCATGGTAGAGCTTGATGTGAGCACGAGCGATGCCAGTGTGCTCATGCTGGCTGAGAGCACCAGCAGCACTACCAGCGCAATAAGTGCGTCGGGCAGGGTCTCAAGCATGGATGGCACTACCGAATCGAAGTCAAGCTTGCCGTTGGGCAGGGTTGGCGGGGTGCCAAACAAACGGCCAAAGCCGCCAAGGAAATAGCATCCGCCGCTGATGACTACGGCAAAGATGGTAGATATGATTGTGCCGCGGCGAATGGCCTTTTGGTCGGTGATGGAATAAAACTTACCCACCATCTGCGGCAATCCCCATGTGCCGAGCGATGTGAGCACCACCACGCCTAGGAGATTCCATGGGTCGGGACCCCACAATGAGGCAAAGCCGCCGTTGACAGTGGCGTCGGCGTCGCTTGGCAGGGCCGCCATCTTGTCCATTGCGGCGCTTAGTCCGCCCTGGGTGTTGAGCACTGCCATTATTACCACCACAATGCCAAAGAGCATGATGATGCCTTGGATAAAATCGTTGATGGCCGTGGCCTTATAGCCGCCCAGAATCACATAAACGGCGGTAAAGATGGCCATGCCCACCACGCAGTACTCGTAGGGGATATGAAATCCCATTTCAAACAAGGTGGATATGCCCTTATAGACTCCCGCGGTGTAGGGAATCAGGAATACAAAGGCAATGATGGACGCCGCCACTCGCAGGCTCTGGCTATTGAAGCGGGTGCCGAAGAAATCGGGCATCGTGCGGCTGCCGATATGCTGGGTGAGCAGCTTGGTGCGACGGCCGAGTATAATCCAAGCGAGCAAACTGCCGATAATGGCATTGCCGATGCCTATCCACGTGCTCGACATGCCGTATTTCCAGCCAAACTGGCCCGCATAGCCCACAAAGACCACCGCACTGAAATAGCTCGTGCCGTATGCGAATGCGGTCAGCCAAGGGCCAACCTGGCGGCCGCCCAGCACAAAACCGTCAACGCTGTTGGCCTGCTTGCGCGAGTACAATCCCACGCCTATCATTAGCAGAAAGAACACGACGACAAGAATAATCTTGATAATCATAGTATTAAATATTTTAATAAAGTTAGTATGCGCCCAAAATTAAAGCGAGTCGTCCAAACGGTCTTGGCTGATAAAACGCATCTGGTTGAGGGTGATTATCTCACGCGCCTTGTCGGTGTCGCTGGTGCGGAAGATAAGGATTCCCTTGCCGGCCAGCATAAAGGAATACATGTAGCTGATATTGATGCCGCCGGCACAGAATGCCTCAAACACTTGAGCCGCCTGGCCAGGCGTATTGTCGAGCTCAATGGCAAAGACATCGCTGAGGGTCACACTCAGTCCCTGCTCCTTGAGCAAGGCAAAGGCCTTGGAGGGATTGTTGCAAATCACTCTGTAGATGCCATACTCCACGGTGTCGCTGATGGTCGAGGCAATAACCTGTATGCCCGCGTCCTTGAGCATGTTGAGCACATGGAGCATGGTGCCCTTCTTGTTCTCTAAAAATATGGAAAGCTGATGAATAGTCATAGTCCTACAATTTATATTACTGATAAACCTTGCGCTTGTCAACCACGCGCACCGCCTTGCCCTCGCTCACGGGCAGCGAGCCCTTGGGCACGAGCCTAACGTGAGGAGTGAGCAGAATCTCGTCTTTCAAAGCGCGGGTAATGCTCTTGGTGAGGCTCTGCAGGCGGGCATAGTCGTCGGTAAACATGTCGGCAATTTCTACCTCCACGGTCATATTGTCGTTGTCGTCGTCGGTGGTGAGGGTGATGAGGTAGTTGTTGCTCAATTCTGCAAACGACATCAGAATCTTCTCAATCTGGATTGGGAAGATATTGACTCCGCGCAGCACAATCATATCGTCGGAACGGCCTCTCATGCGGTCGAGGCGCACATGGTTGCGACCGCAGGGACAAGTGCGGCCCAGGACTCGGGTGAGGTCGCGAGTGCGGTAGCGCAGCATCGGCATGGCCTCGCGGTTGAGCGTGGTCAGCACCAGTTCGCCAATCTCGCCATCGGGCACCGGCTCGAGGGTATCGGGATTGACAATCTCTACGATATAATAGTCCTCCCAGAAGTGCAGGCCGTTCTGCTCGGGACATTCAAACGCCACACCCGGGCCGCACATCTCGCTCATGCCAAACGAGTTGTAAGCCTTGACGCCCAGCATCTGCTCAATGCGCTTGCGCTGCTCCTCGCTATGCGGCTCGGCACCGATGGCCAGCACTCGCAGCTTGGTGTCCTTGCGAGGATCAACGCCCTCGACGCACATCACCTCGTAGAGACGGGTGACATACGACGGCACGGCATGCACGGCTGTGGTGCCAAAATCTTTCATAAACTTAATCTGGCGCAGCGAATTGCCCGCAGCGGCCGGCACTGTCAGTGCGCCCAATCGCTCGGCTCCATATTGAAATCCCAGGCCGCCGGTAAACATGCCGTAGCCGCTGGAATTTTGGAACACGTCGTCGGGTCGCAGGCCCACCATCCACAGACAGCGGGCAACGGCGTTGGCCCACTCGTCGAGGTCTTTCTGAGTGTGCAAAATCACGGTGGGATTGCCCGTAGTGCCCGAGCTGGAGTGGAGTCTCACACATTGTCTGAGCGGCACGGCGGCCATCCCAAACGGATAGGTGTCGCGCAAGTCCTGCTTGGTGGTGAAAGGAATCTTGCGCAGGTCGTCAAGCGACTTGATGTCTTCGGGCTTCAAGCCAATTGCGTCGAAGCGCTGCTTGTAGAACGGCGAGTTCATACAGTGCTTCACGGTCTCTTGCAAGCGCTTGAGCTGAAGGGCCTCAATCTCCTCGCGCGACAAGGTCTCGTATTGCGGGTGGAGGTATGGTGATTGGTCGTTCATAGTTTTATCTATATATAATAAATAAGGTATTCGGACTAACGTGTGTGGTCAGCCTTGAATGCTTTCATTCTTTCGTCGAGCACTGGGTAGAGCTCGTCTCTCATGCGGGAGGTGCAAGCCCTCACTCCCTGCTGCAGCGAGCCGGTGGTGTCGAGGTTGATAGAGCTCACGCCGTAGTGAATCAGTTCGGTCACGAGTTCGCCGCCAGTCAGGCCAGGGAAACTGAGCGAGAAGAAGAAGCCGTCGCCAATCTCTTCGGTCACGTCCTTGGGATAGGTGATGGTGAAGCCGTTGTCCAGGAAAATCTTCTTCATCTTCTCAGCGCGGATGGCGTACTCCTTGGTGTCTTCCACAAAGTTTATCTTGCCCTCGCAGCTGAGGCGCAGCATCTCGGCATAGCCATACTGCGTGGTGGCTGTGCAGCCGCTGGTAATCATATACTGGATGCTGGCGATAAAGGTAGGGCCAAACACGCCCGAGTCGTGATAGCGCTCCGCCAGGTCGGGGAAATGGCGGTCAAAGAGCTTGTCGCTGATGCAGACGAGAGCCATGCGCTGACCGGCATACGAGAATATCTTGCTCGACGAAAGCATCAGCAGATAGTTGTCGGTGTAGCGGGCCACGGTGCGCACAAAAGGCGCCTCGTAGGGATGCGACAGGTCGCGGCGGTTGTCCATTGCAAAATAGGCAAGGTCTTCCATAATAATGACATCGTGCTTAGTGGCCAGCTCGCCGATAATCTGCAGTTCCTCTTCCTCCAGCGAAATCCAGGCGGGATTGTTAGGATTGCTATAGACAATGGCTGCTATGTCGCCGCTCTGGAGTTCCTCCTCGAGCTTGGCACGCAGGGCCTTGCCGCGGTATGGGAAGATGTCAAACTCCTTCCACTCGATTCCGAGAATGCGGAGCTGGCTCTTCTGGATTGGGAAACCCGGGTCAATAAAGAGCACCTTGCTCTTGGTCTTGTCGCGCTGGCAGCAGGCTATAAAACTACCGAAGCTGCCGGCCACGCTGCCCACTGTGGGGAGGCAGGCGCGGGGCGAGACTTCTACATCCATAAATGCCTTGACAAACTCGCTGGCGGCTTCCTTGAGTTCCTTGATACCGGCAGCGGCAGGATATTGCGAGCCTATGCCTGAGTCAAGGGCGCGCTTCTCGGCCTCAATACCGTATTTGTTGGCTGGCAGACCGGGGCTTCCCTGATCCATGCGAATAAAAGGAATGCCGGTCTTCTGCTCCAGATATTGCGCCACGAGCAGTGTCTCACCAATGGTGGCGTGGCTGAGGTCAGTCACATGGTTTACCCTTGCTGCCTCAGCCACGAGTTCTTCTGAGAAAATTTTCATTCTTCTCTATGATTAGTTGTGGAAATTACGCTTGTCGTTTACATGCTTAGCCTTGCCCATAGAGCGCTCGATACCGAATGGAGGCTTGATATGGATGTTTGGCTTAATGCCGATGAGCGACACGATGCGGTCAAACAATGGCTTGATAAATGGCATCTGGGTCTTAGGATCGGCACTGAAATACTCTGGGCGCAATTCTACGTCGAGGTCAAAGGTGTCCTCGTTGTTCACGCGGTCAACGGTGATGAAATAATATGGAGTGAATGCGGGGAACTCTGTGAGCACTGTCTCAATCTGAGATGGGAACACATTGACACCGCGGAT
>JAZUHM010000389.1:0-2908 GCA_045641725.1 Bacteroidaceae bacterium
CAATGTACGTTTTCCGTCGCATTCTATGGTTTGTGTGTGGTTCCTTATATATTATTAATAAGGTATATAGATTTTTTATCTTAGTTCTTCCTTGTGCTTTGTAATGAGATATTGGCCTTTGTGCTCGGTTTGATTGCCAAAGCGTATTGCTCTAACTGGGCAATGGTGATAGCATGCCAAGCAGCCGGTGCAATTGCCTTTCCATACCGGGGTTTGTTCGGAATAGACGATATTATGAGTAGGGCAGACCTTTTGGCACAATCCACAGTTTGTGCAAGCTTCTGTAACGTGAAACGGTTTGTCTGTGACTAGGAATCTGCGAAACAGCCCGCCCAAGACGTATGTTTTGGTGTAGGGTAGGGCACCTCGCTTGATTTTCATAACCTCCCGGCGTGCTTTGATATCGTTTGATATTTCATCGGCTTTTACAGAGAAGTTTGCCAACTTTTGCTTTCGTTCTTCATCTTTATCTACGTCAAAGCCAGGGAGATTGATATAACAATCGGGCATAAGCACTGAGAAACCGGCGTTTAATTTCAGTCCTGCATCTTTTAATGATTTTGAAATGTGTTTGTCCGCTACGCCGATATCGTCGCCACATGTCACAGCGAAAAATATGTATTGATTGCTGTAGTCTGCGACATTTAACTGACTAATAAAATCTTTTACATAATTAGGCAGGCTCCAGCCATAGATGGGAAATACAAAGCCGAGTACCTCGTCTGGCATTAACCGACATTCGGTTTGTCTGGTGTCAACGATGCTAACCATGTCGCAGACTTTGGTGTTCAGCCTTTCGGCCAAAGCCAGAGCCAGTGTTTTGGAATTTCCTGTAGCAGAAAAATAATAAATCATAATTTGTCTTTTAACTTTATTATTTCATCTCTATATTTTGCAGCCAGGATAAAGTCGAAGTTTTTGGCCGCATTTTCCATCTTGGCGGTTAGAGATTCTACAGTCTCGTTCTCCATGCCGTAGGTCTCAACAGGCTCGGCGGCCATTGTCACATTGTCAACGATTGAGCTATATCTTTGCTCGTTTCCTGCCAGGCTGGCTACAAGATTATTGCCAATGGATTTCTTGATAGGAGTTGGTGTGATGCCAAACTTTTTATTGTGTTCCATTTGTATATGGCGACGACGTTCGCTCTCGTCAATCACCTCTTTCATGGCGGCAGAGACGGAATCGCCATACATGATTACCAAGCCGTTAACATTACGAGCGGCGCGACCGGCGGTTTGAGTTAACGAGCGTGCATCGCGCAAAAATCCGCTCTTGTCGGCATCAAGAATTGCCACCAGCGATACCTCGGGCAAATCAAGGCCTTCACGCAACAGATTAACTCCCACAAGCACATCTATTTCTCCTTTGCGCAAACTTTCGATAATTTTAACACGGTCAATCGTATCAACGTCAGAGTGTATATAGTTTGTACGAATTTCACAGTTAAGCAGATACTCAGTCAAATCCTCTGCAGATTGCTTGCTGATGGTGGTTACCAGAACGCGCTCGTTTTTCTCTGCTCTAATCAAGATTTCCTCCATCAGGTCGTCAATCTGATTCTCACTTGGTCGTACCACAATCTTGGGGTCAAGCAATCCTGTCGGGCGGATCAGTTGCTCGACTACAACGCCTCCGGCCTCGTTTAATTCATATTCTGCAGGTGTTGCGCTTACATAGATGGTTTGGTCTGTTAATTCCTTGAATTCATCAAACTTAAGAGGTCTGTTGTCGAATGCGGCTTTTAGTCTATAGCCGTATTCCACAAGGTTTTCTTTTCGGCTTCTATCGCCGCCATACATGCCGCTTACTTGCCCAACGGTGACGTGGCTCTCATCTATTACAAGCAGGAAATCCTTTGGGAAAAAATCTAACAGGCAATACGGCCTGGTACCAGGCTCGCGACCATCAAAATACCGGCTGTAGTTTTCAATACCACTGCAATGACCTAATTCTCGAATCATCTGGACGTCGTATGTCACTCGTTCGTGAAGTCGCTCTGCTTCTATGGTCTTGCCCTGAGTGCGCAGTTCTTCCTCTTCTTTCCACAAATCATCTTCAATTTCGCGAGTAGCAATTGCCGCAGTATCGTTGGACGTTATAAAAAGGTTAGCAGGATAAATTTTATAGTCGTCAAAATCTGCAATTTTCTGGTAGGATAGGGGATCGAGCTCCTGAATTGAGTCGATCTCGTCATCCCACAACTGAATTCTAAGAATATTATCGGAATATGCCAAAGCCACATCAATAGTGTCGCCTTTTACCCTAAAAAAACCACGATTCAAATCCGCATCATTTCTTACATATAGATTTTGAACCAAATCGCGTTCCAGTTTGTTTTTGCTAATAATCTGTCCAACTTTTATTGCAATAAGGTTTTCGTAGAATGCGCTTGGATTACCCATGCCATAAATACATGACACAGAGCTTATTACAATCACATCTCTGCGCCCAGACAACAATGCGCTCGTCGCAGCAATACGCATTTTGTCAATCTCTTCATTGATTTGAAGCTCTTTTTCAATGTATTTGCCAGTAGAAGGAATATAGGCCTCGGGCTGATAGTAATCATAGTAACTCACATAATATTCAACAGCATTATGTGGAAAGAAATTCTTAAATTCTTGATATAATTGCGCTGCGAGAGTTTTATTGTGGCTTA
Organism: Bacteroidaceae bacterium; assembly: GCA_045641725.1. Classification (GTDB taxonomy): domain Bacteria; phylum Bacteroidota; class Bacteroidia; order Bacteroidales; family Bacteroidaceae; genus UBA6382. The sequence goes on from JAZUHM010000389.1 coordinate 2,663, forward strand.
ATATCAACGTAGGACGTCCAATATTTTGAATAACATTTGCAATAGTAAATGTCTTACCTGAACCAGTCACGCCCAATAAAACTTGAGCCTTGTTGCCATCCTTAACTCCTTCGGTTAATTGCTCAATGGCTTGAGGCTGGTCGCCAGTCGGCTTATATTCTGATACTAATTCAAATTTTTTCATCCTAATCCAAATTATTCCATACAGAAGCGCTATCGATCTTAGAAGTCGGATCGTAGCCATGT
>JAZUHM010000390.1:0-4420 GCA_045641725.1 Bacteroidaceae bacterium
AAGAAATTATTTATTTTAGCCCTCTTGTGCTTTGCAGCTCTTGCTGTAAGTGCACAGAATATCCAAATCCATTATGATTTCGGCCGCCACATCAATTCAAAAGACTTGCATGGACGTCAGGACGTAACTCTTACCTATGAGACTTTTAAGGCTGACAACCTCGGATCGTGGTATTATTTTGCCGATCTTGACATCGACAGAGACGGTGTGCGCGGAGCATATTCTGAGATTAGCCGCGAGTTCAACGTAGGCGATAAAGGATTTGCAGCCCACATGGAGCTTGACGGTGGCTTGAGCAAAGACGGTGGAGTATTTCAGTCGGCAGCACTCGTTGGTGCCGCATGGAATGGCCACAACGAAGATTACTCAACCACATACTCTATTCAAGCGATGTACAAGCAGTTCTTCGGTCAAAAGAACTATCAATCCGGCAACAGCACAAATGGCTATGCATCATTCCAAATCACAGGTGTGTGGAGTACAAACTTCGCTAACAACAAGCTCACTTTCAGCGGATTTGTAGATCTTTGGCGCGGCCATAAGACCGTCACTCACCACGGCACCTTGGTTATTCTTACTGAACCACAATTATGGTACAACGTCAATAAGAAGTTCTCTATTGGTACCGAAGTGGAGATGAGCAACAATTTCCTTTATCAGACATGCAGCCCTTATGCCAACAACAAATTTTACGTTAACCCAACACTTGCCGTGAAATTTAAGTTGTAAAGCAAAAGAAAACATCTTACACAAATAATCATTACTACAAACAAGATCATCTTAACAAACAGTTTTGGTGATCTTGTTTGTTTTTGCCTAAAATATTCCATTTGCAAATATATGCCATATAACACCACTTTTTTTCTCATGTATTCGTGATTATAAAATAATTGTGTTAAATTTGTAGCGAAATTTGCAAAACATTATTTATCATGAAAAATTTTCTCTTAATTTTAGGTCTTTTTTGCGCTATTTGTGCCTCTGCACAAACCAGCGTAAAAATGAACACGCAAAAACCTGTTGGTGAGGTATTCACCATCATGGTCAACAGTGTCACAAATTGCACTGTAGATTGGGGAGATGGTACACCTGTTGCCACGACCCCTGTAAATAACACCATAACTGGTACCGTGGCTGGCAAATATGTCACAATCAAAGCCTACGGATTGAATTATTTAGACTGTTCTGAGCAAGAGGTCACCAGCCTTAGCTTTACCAATGCAACAGGCCTTGAGACTCTCATCGCATCAAACAACAATCTCACTGGTCTTATTGCCAATGGTCTTACAGGACTGAAACACTTGTGGTGCGACAACAACAGCATTTCCACACTGTATCTCAGACCACTTACCCAGCTTGAAACACTTGTGGCGTCTAACAACGCACTAACGTCACTCACTTTGCCAGCCGGCGGCACAACCACGCTGACAGATTATTGGGTTGACAGTAATAATCTTAACAATATTGTTTTAACAGGCTGCAGTTCTCTGCGCACACTTAATGTTGAGAACAACAATCTCACAAAAATGACTTTGCCTGTGCTTGATGCAAAAGCAGAACAAGTCTTTTTGGACGGAAACTCTCTTGACTTCACAAGTTTTTGGAATAAAGCAAATGTTGCTAACTGGTATGGCATTAAGCAGACCTTTAACTTTGCAGAAGAGAGCTACAAGGTAGGCCAGGAATTTTCAATTGGTCGCAACATTAGCGGCAACAACCAGGATGGCACACCTCTTTCTTATACCAATTACACCTATACATGGTTCCCATATTCTGCAGATGGCGAAAAGGGCGAAAAACTGGTACGCGGTGCATCTGGCAACACTGAAGCTGATTACACCACACCTAATATCGGCGCAGGTAAAGACCTCTTTACATTCAACAAACCATTCGACGATGTCCAGCTTGAAATCAAGTGCAATCGCTACACCGATTTCTTATTGGTCAGCGACCACATTTCAATCGTAGATGACCAAACCGGCATCTACGAGCAGAGCATCAAGAACAACCTGAGTTTTACCGTCGGCGAAGGTGCAATTACCTTGCAGGCTGACGCTCCTACAGAGGTTAAGATATTTGATACCGCAGGACAATTATGCTGGCAAGGCAAGGTATATTCCCCTACCCGCTTGCAGCTCCCAAAAGGTATCTATTTGGTAAATAAAATTAAAATTTCTCTCTAAGCCATGAAAAGAATTTTTAGCATTATAATAGCGGTATTGGCTATCAGCATGGTAGCGAATGCCCAAGACACCAGCAAGGAGGTCGAGACTCTTATTACATCTACAGCTAATATTGAGTTCAGTTGGACTGGCGGAACAGCAATCGTTCCTGTAAAAGCGAACAACGACTACACCATTACACTGCCAGAATCAGAATGGCTGACTGCCGAAAAAGCAAAGAACAGCATCATTCTCAAGGCAAAAGCGACTACCGAAGCTGACGCACGTTCACTTACAGTGACCATTGCCACAGCCAATGGCAAGATTAAGCGCTCGTTTCAAGCAACCCAGGAAGGCGATCGCAGTGTAGAATCTGTAAGCGACACCGAAATCGCTCCAAAGACAATGACAGCATCATCTGCCCAGGGTGGCGAGACCATTGATAAAATGTTTGACAAGGATGCCTCAACTTTGTGGCACAGCAGCTATGCTGGCGGTGTTTCTGCAAACAATCCAGTGACCTTGACATTCACATTTGACGGCACCAAGGAAATTAACTATATCTCGTATATTCCACGCTCAAGCGGCACAAATGGTAATTGGTTGGCTTACTCAGTGGCAGTGACAGCAGGTGGCAAAACCACGACAACCAATCACACAAGCACTACCAATGCGGGTCCACAAACCATAAACCTTGCCCCAGAAACTAATCCAACAAAAATCGTCATCACAATCACTCAAGGTGCGGGCGGTTATGCTTCTGGTGCAGAAATGGGCTTCTATAAGCGTGCAGACATCAGCGCAGATACCAATATCTTTGCCGACGACATCTATAGCAAGCTTAAGGAGGGAACCACACAGGCCGATATTGATGCCTTGACCAATCCTTTCTGCAAGAATCTGGCACAGACACTTTACAATGGCGACTATGACACAAATTATCGTGTCAATAGTTTCCCATGCCGCCTTTCATACTCAGTTTTGTCTGACGAATGGAATGCTCCTGGCAAGTATTATAGCCAGCTGGACAACCCTACCGGTATTAACTTCTGCCCTAATGATTACCGCGCAGTTATAGTAAGCGGCCTGCCTGAGGACATTACAGCCTCGCTCGCTATCGTGGCATGGTATGTAGGCAAAGACGGCGGCAATTTTGATGGTGGCAATCCTCACACCACTTACTACACTCTCCACAACGGAATCAACACTATTGACTACAAATATGAATGGGCTGGACTTGGATATATTCAGTATTATGCCCAGACTCGCGAGCGCTTCGAGCAGGGAGTGCCAGATGTCAATGTACACTTTGTAAACGGCCGCATCAATGGCATTCTTACCCCCGACAAGACAAACGAGGAAATGCTTCAGATATGCAAGACTGCTGCTCAAAGCGGCAATGTCTGCCTCGATGTATATGGCAACAAGGTGCAGAGCGTATGGACCAGCGCAGGCTTGCGCGACTATTGCAAGGCAAGCGACGGCAAGGCTCTGGGCTATCGTCAGTTCATGAACGTATTGGACAGCCTTATCCAGTGGGAGCACCGCGAGCTGGGTCTCGAGAAATACAACCGTATTCCTAACAACCACACATTTGCATACACCAACTACACCTACTACATGTTCCAGGGCGGCTTGGGAGTTAGCTTCCACCACAACCAGGAAAGCCGTGTGCTGAACTGCCGCACCCTCATGTATAATGACGACGACGCAATCTGGGGTCTCTCACACGAGTGGGGTCACCAGCATCAGATGACTCCATACATGTGCTGGAGCGGACTCTCTGAGGTCAGCAACAACATCTTCTCCTATTTCAATGTGATGCACATGGGCTACACCTATACCCGCGGCGGATGGGGCAAGTGTATCAAGTATTTCCTTGACAACGCTTACCCAACAGCAGCAGGCGAATCGGGTCTCCAAATCGGCTACTTCAACTTCCGCGCAACATCTAAGCAGCGTCAGGCCATGTATAACGCAGTCAAGAGTTCTTCTTCACTCTACAGCTTCAGTACAGGCCTTCGCAACCAGTGCTTGGCAGAAGAAGACAGCATGATCTACCGTTATTCTGTTAAGCCTCAGCGCTCACTGTCACTCTATGACGCAGGTGTTGGCGAAATACTTGGAGCATTTATCTTGCCAGGCAACTTTGCAAAATTGTATATCAACCGCCACACCAAGGAGTGGAGCAAGGATGTGCTTGTTGACGACGGCTACCTCGACTTCTATCCAGACCTCTTTGAGGCAATGCGTCAGTC
>JAZUHM010000391.1:0-4112 GCA_045641725.1 Bacteroidaceae bacterium
GTTCACAGCGCTGTGAACGTTTGTTCACAGCAGTGTGAACGATTGTTCACAGCGCTATGAACGATTGTTCACAGCGCTGTGAACGGAAATTAGTGCGCATTTAGATTTTTTCAAGGCGTAATTTGACTTTTTTATTGCGCAGCGAAATGGTGGATTGTCGCCGCGCGGGTGGGTTATTTTGATTTCGGTGATTTCTTTTTCTTGGATTTGGAATCGGGCTGCTCAAAGAATTTCTTCCAGTCCTGCTTGCCGTACTCCTTGTCCTTGCGCCCCTTGGTCTCGCGAGGCTTGCGGGGCTTGACGTCGCCCGACTTAGCGGTGCGGGGGCCGCGGTCGTCTGACGCATCGGCGCGATCTACTGCCACGCCGCGACCCTTGACGTTGACATGCTGCATGGTGCGGTCGATAATGTGGGCCTGGTCTTCGGGCACCTCGAAGAATGAGAAATTGGTCATCAGGTCGATGCGGCCTATCTCGATGTGCTTGTTGGTATAGCGGTTGATGAGGCCGATTATGTCGCGGGCGTAGAAATTATCACGCTTGCCCAGTGCGATAAAGAAGCGGGCATAGCCTGGCTCGGGGCCCGATTTGCCGGCGCCCTTCTTGCCGCGACCCATACCGCCGCTGCCGGGCTTGTCTTCGGGCTGAATGATTTCGGGGGCATTGGCATAGTAGCTCAAGAAGCGGCCGAACTCCAAGGTGACGAGGCGCTTGACCACGTCTTCCTTGTCAAGCCAGTCGAGCTTGCGCATCACCTCGGGCAGGAACGGCGCAATGTCTTCTTCGGCCACCTCTACGCGCTCCAGCTGGTCGATTACCTTATATAATTGCTTGGTGCAGATGGCCTTTGGGTCGGGCAACTGCTTGGGTTTGAAGGATTTGCCGATTACCTTTTCGATAATACGGATTTTGCCCTTCTCCTTGACGTGGATTATTGAGATGGACGTGCCCTTTTTGCCGGCGCGACCTGTGCGGCCGCTGCGGTGGGTGTAGTTTTCTACGTCGTCGGGCAGGCCGTAGTTGATTACGTGGGTCAGGTCATCCACGTCCAGTCCGCGGGCAGCCACGTCGGTGGCCACCAGGAGCTGAGTGTTGTGCTGGCGGAACTTCTGCATCGTCAGGTCGCGCTGGGCCTGCGAGAGGTCGCCGTGGAGAGCCTCGGCATTATATCCGTCGCGAATCAGGGCGTCGGCCACCTCCTGCGTCTCGATGCGGGTGCGGCAGAAAATAATGGCGTAAACGTATGGGTAGAAATCGACTACTCGCTTGAGAGCCAGGTATTTATCCTTGGCCTGCACGAGGTAGTATTCGTGGTTGACGTGCTCGGCGCCCTCATTGCGGGAACCGACCACCACCTCCTCGGCGTCGTGCAGGTAGTTGTTGGCAATCTTCTGAATCTCCTTGCTCATCGTGGCCGAGAAAAGCTGCGTCTGATGCTCAGAAGGCACTCCCTCCAGCACCGCATCGATGCTCTCGCTGAAACCCATGTTGAGCATTTCGTCGGCCTCGTCCAGGATAATCTGCTTCACGGAGGAAAGATCGGCCACACCGCGCTCCATGAGGTCTATCAGGCGGCCCGGCGTTGCCACAATTACGTGCACCCCCTTCTTGAGGGAACGAATCTGGCTCTCGATGCTGCTGCCGCCATAGACGGGGAGCACATATAGCCCGGGCAGGTGCTTGGCGAGGTCCTTGAGGTCCTCAGTGATTTGCAGACAGAGCTCGCGGGTCGGGCAAAGCACCACAGCCTGTGGCCTGACGCTGGCCGCGTCGATTCCCTGGAGCAGGGGGATGCCGTAGGCCGCAGTTTTGCCGGTGCCAGTCTGCGCTAAGGCCACGATATCGCGCCGCCCGCTGAGCAATTTGGGAATCACGGCTTCCTGAATAGGCATCGGGTGACTGAAACCAAGCTCTTCTATCGCCTCAAGAATGGGCTGAATTATTCCGAGTTCTTCAAAAGACATCATTTGGAGGATATGGATTTTTGAAATGAGGAGTTAATATTAAGTTATGAGGACTAAAGATTGCGGGACTGCGCCTTGAGCACATCGCCAGTGGCGGCGCTGATGTAGTTGTCAGTGGTGCCGCATACTTCGAGCGAGAAACGCTGCGCCATGCTCGTCAGGAAATCCCAGTCGCTCGGGGCAAGAGTGGGCAATTGCGCGGCAGCGATTCCGCGGCTCACGATGCCATAGACAAAGCCCGCATTGAAACTGTCGCCGGCGCCGATGGTGCTCACTACTTGCGCAGCCGGCACATCGTAGTCCTTAGTAAACGACGGCGTAATCACGCTAAAAGACTTGCCGCCGCGAGTTATGATGAGGTTTTCACAGTGCGGCCTGATTTTAGCATAGACCTCGGCGGCGTCAGCGGTGCCAAAGATATTAAGAAAATCCTCGTCCGAACCGCGAACCAGAGTCGCCTTTTGGAAATTGTCCAGCATCTCGCCCGCCAGGCGCTCTTTGTCGGCCAGATGGCTTGCTCGGAAATTGACATCATAGTATATCAGTGCGCCGCGCTCGCTGGCTGTGGACAGAAATGCGCTCAGCGCCGGGTGAATCAGGTCGTTAAGGGCAAAGAATGAGCCGTAGAGCACTACATCGCCGTGCTCCACCGGCGGCAGGGCGTCGGGAAAAATGTCGGCGGCGTGGTCCTTGTAGAATACGTACTCCGCATCGTTCTTCTCATTGAGAAATGCAAGCGAGAGCTGCGACTTCTGGCCCGGCATCACACGCAGATATTCTGCACTCACGCCATTAGCCTCAAGGAAATCGCGGGTCTGCAGTCCAAGACGGTCGCCGCCCACCTGGCCAATGAACACCGATTCCACGCCGGCGCGGCCCAACGAAATCATTGAGTTGAAGCACGAGCCGCCGCAGACCATCGTCTCGGGCTGACCGTTGCGAATAATAATATCGGTGACTGTCTCACCGGTGCCAATTACCTTTGCCATTGTCATTTATCCTTTTGCCTGGTAAGCCAGGGCGTACATTCGCATCTGCTTGAGCATCGACAGCAAACCGTTGGAGCGAGTGGGCGACAGATGCTCGGCCAGCCCGATCTCCTGGATGAAATAAAGGTCGGCCTCGAGTATCTCCGCCGCAGTGTGGCCCGAGAGCACTTTTATAAGCAGCGAGATAATGCCCTTGACGATGAGGGCATCGCTCTCGGCGCGGAAGTTAAGCACACCGTCGGCCTCGTCACACACAAGCCAGACGCGGCTTTGGCAGCCCTCGATGATATTGCTCTCGTTTTTCTCGCTTTCGGGCAGCGGCTGCTGGTCGTTGCCCATATCTATCAGGAGTTGGTAGCGGTCCATCCAGTCTTCGAGCTCGCTAAACTCCTCAATAATCTCCTCTTGTATTTCGTTGATTGTCATAAGTGCGTTATTAGATTATGGTATATCGCTGATAGTTTTTGATATCTCGGTGTTGTTATAAATCACCACGTATAGATGAGCTGCATGAGCGTCTGGCCCACGGCTTGCAGCGTAGAGGTGCTGATGTTTGCCGGCGTGTCGCTCACGGTGTGCCACGTCGGGCCAAAGGCAGACTCCGCATTGGGATAGTAAGGGATAATATCGATGGTGCGAATGCCCGCTATCTGATTGAGAGGCAGATGGTCGTCGGTGATGGCGCCCCCTTGCTTGTGGGGGAACTGCGCTGCGAAACCGGCGGCGGCAGCTGCGTCCCACACTTGGGCCACTACGCTGCCGGCATAGTGCATGGAATATTGCTCCTTGCAGAATGTGGCGCCCTTGCCGCCCACCATGTCGAGCAGAATGCCAAAGCGGAAATCGGTGCGGTGAGGATGCTGCGCCCAATAGCGTGCTCCGAGGCACCAGGTGGCCTCTTCGTCGCCGTCGAAATGCTCTTCCCAATCGGGCACGCCGTAGTCCTCGGCGTCAAAGCAGACAAAATCCACGCCCACATTGGGCTGCTGCAATTTTATCTGGCGGGCAAGTTCTATCATCACGCCAATGCCGCTCGCACCGTCGTTGGCGGCCATCACCGGCTTGTGGTGATTGGCGGGATTGGGGTCGTTGTCGGCCCAGGGGCGGCTGTCCCAATGCGAACAGACGAGTATGCGGTCGGTGGCTGCGGGATTGGTGG
>JAZUHM010000392.1:0-4784 GCA_045641725.1 Bacteroidaceae bacterium
GGCATTGACCAGCGGTGCCTGTCCCAGAGCTGCGGATTTGGTATAGACGCTGTCGAGCAGCATCTGCCAGGCTTCTCTATAATTGGCATCGGTGCGACCTAAGCGCCTGTCGGCCCATGCCTGCACCCACTCGTCGTCTGAGAGCAATGGTGTCCAGGCTTTGTCAAGCACATATTCGTACATTAGTGGATTGCAGTCGAATCCCTCCAGCGTCGAGCCAACGCCGCTCATGTTGCTGCCTGCATTTTTGATGGTATTCTCAATGCGGCGTCCCGTCTCTCTGAGGTTACCTGCCAGCATAGTGTTGCCGCCAAAGTTGCCGAGATAACACCATATAAAATCCTGGCCATAGTATGATTCGGTCTTTTGCCAGACTTCAGTGTTTTCTGCGAAATAGTCCAGCAGGATAAGGCGCTTTTTGGGTACAGCGCTCAAGAAAGCTGAGATGCGTGGTTGTGTCCAATGGCTGCTGTCGATATAAAAAAGCCATGTCATCTGTACCCACACAGCCTTGGGATCGACTTTGGTCATAGAGGCGTAGATAGTCTTGCCGGCTTCTTTAAGGAAGGATGGTTCCCACGACGGCGGGTCAACCTCGTTGAAAGGGTCAACGCCATACACATGGTCAGTGCCGTAGAGTCGCGACTGCTCTTGCATAAAGGCTTTTTGAATCTTGTCAAACAGCGGGTCCATCGGGTCGAGGAAGAAACTGCGATATTCATCTTTGAAACCGCCCCATGAACTCATGCGGCTGATTTTTGCCTGAGGATAGAGACGCTTCAAGGCTTCGGGTACATGTCCGGCAAATGCTGGCAAGACAGGTCGCATGCCCAATTGACGTTCGCGCTCCACTATAAGTTTCTGCAGAGCCTCTTGATTTTCAAGCCACGACATAGGCAGCGGGCCTTGCCAATGGTCGAGATTTATCATGCGGTGCCAAGGCAGGTGTGCAGGACCTGTGAAATACTCGCGCACCTCTTGGTCGCTCAGACCGAGCTGTCGCCACACCTTATACCACACCGATTCTTGCCCCGTGATAGCCAGTGGCAGGTTGATGCCGTTGATAGCCATCCAGTCGATAAAGTGCTCCCACTCGTCCCATTGCCACCACACCATGGTGTAGCCAAAGGTGCAGTAGTTGAGGAAGAAGCGGTTCTGCACGCGGGCGTCGCGTCTGACGGGACTTTGCACCATTGGCAGTGAGTCGGGTAGCGAGATGCTGTCGGCTTTGTTCCACGAGATATTGGTCAGACAGTAGTATTTCAGGTAGTGACCAAGTCCCATAGCCATGGCGTTAGCCGTATTGCCGGAGATGATTATCTTGCCGTTGTCTGATTGCAATTGGAATTGCTCTTGCTCGCTCTTGATTTGTCGGAATTCAATCTGGCTGGCTTTGTCTTCGCCCATCAATCTCACCGCAAGGTCATGCGCACTCTGCACAGGCTTTATGGCCCACGCTCCTACGCATATCAAAAATATGAGGCAAGATAATAACAGTCGCATATTACTTCAGTTGGTCGAGGTATTGTGAGATGGTCTCTTTGAGGCCGAGGTAGAGTGCATCGCAAATCAAGGCGTGGCCAATGCTGACCTCGTCAGTCCAAGGAATCTGCTGGTGGAAATATTTAAGATTGACGAGGCTCAGGTCGTGACCGGCATTAAGACCAAGGCCAACTTCGCGTGCTTTTTCTGCTGCTACGATAAATGGGGCGATAGCAGCCTCTCTGTCTTCGGGATATTGGGTGGCGTATGGCTCGGTGTAGAGTTCTACGCGGTCTGCGCCGCACTCTTTTGCGCCAACTACCATCTCTGGGTCTGCTGCCACAAAGATAGAAGTGCGAATGCCGGCTTCTTTAAATCGTGCCACAATGTCGGTGAGGAACTCGCGGTTGCGAATGGTGTCCCATCCGGCGTTGGAGGTAATCTGGTCGGGAGCATCTGGCACGAGAGTGACCTGGGCAGGCTTTACGTCGAGCACCAGATTGCAGAAATCCTCAGAAGGATAGCCCTCGATGTTAAACTCGGTGTGTATGGCAGGCTTGATGGCATAGACATCGGTGCGGCGTATGTGGCGCTCGTCGGGGCGAGGGTGTACAGTGATACCCTGAGCGCCAAATCTCTCACAGTCCAAGGCTACTTTTAGCACATCTGGATTATTGCAGTCGCGAGCATTGCGAAGGGTCGCAATCTTATTGATATTTACACTTAATTTTGTCATCTCTTAATAATAATGTTAGGTATTAGTTTGGTGAATTATATGTTTATTTCTATTCTTTTTGCGTTCTAAGATGCAAATTTGCTAAATAAATTGTAAATACTATAATTAAAAACACTAATTTTGCTCAAAATTATGTCATTTAGTATTAAAAGTGAGCAATTCAATAAAAACATTCGCCATTTTTGGCAATACATTCCAGAGAGAGAAGTCTGTTAACATCAGGCAGGTGCTTAGTGGAATCGCTGCAATTGGGGGTCGCATTGTGATAGAGCATGACTTTGCAGAATTTCTTAAAGCGATTACCGATCTCAGCGACATTTCCTACACCCAATGCGGGGCGGAGAGCGTAGATGCAGATTTTGCCATCAGCATTGGTGGCGATGGCACTTTTCTTAAAACGGCTCAACTGATAGGTTGCCGCGAGATACCTTTGATTGGCATTAACACCGGTCACCTTGGATTTATTAGCGATGTGCTGCCGCAGGATGCCTCGTCGTTTTTTGGCGATGTGATGCAGGGCAATTATCAGATAGAGGAGCGCTCTCTGCTTTTGGCGCAGACCCAAGGCGCAGAGCTTGCCGGCAATCCATGCGCTCTTAACGAGATTGCCATACTCAAGCACGACATCTCGTCGATGATAAGTATTTCTACTTACGTTAACGACAGTTATCTGGCTACATATCAGGCAGATGGCCTTGTGATCAGCACGCCCACAGGTTCTACTGGTTATTCGCTCAGTGCCGGAGGTCCGATCATTTCGCCTGACTCCAAGTCTATCGTGCTGTCGCCAATCGCTGCGCACAGCTTGAGTGTGAGACCGTTCATCCTGAACGACAATGTGCAGATCAGACTCAATGTGCAGAGCCGAAGCCGCAATTTCCTTGTGGCAATAGACGGGCGCAGCGAGAGTTTGAGCGACACTGCAACCATCTTGATAAGCAAAGCTCCATATTCAATCAAGATTGTACGCCCCCAGGGCCATTCATTCTTCGATACACTCCGCAATAAACTCCTCTGGGGCGCAGACAAGAGATAGTTTTGCCCTATTATTACTCACGACAACCATCAATACGCCTTCATGCAACGTAAATTTACTACCCGCCAAATAGCTGTTTTGATTTGGGATGAACTCAAGAACAACAGACTCCAAGCCCTCAACAATCTGATGGCAGGATTGCTGATTGTGGCACTTGAGTTTGGTTTTGTGTGGCTTACAAAACTGACGGTAGATATAGCCGAAAAGCCCGACGAGCCCCATCTTTTCTCATTTTGGACGGCAGTGGCCATGCTGGTTGCCTGTATGGCGGTGCAGCTCTTGATTGGGGCCTACCGCAGTTGGATAAACTCAATGTTCAGCATCAAGGCGTGCAACCGTATGCAGCTTCGCATGTTCCGACAGGCATTGCTAACCCCTTGGGAAGACCTTAAGTCGTATCATAGTGGCGATATTATCAACCGCATTGAGAAAGACGTCAACACCATTGTGCACACTGTGATAGATAGCTTGCCCTCGTTTGTGATAATATGCGTGCAGTTTTGCGGCGCCTTTGTGTTTCTGATGATTATGGACAAGACACTGGCACTGTTTGTGGTGATAGTGCTGCCGTTTTTCATCCTGATAGCCAAACTATATGTCAAGAAAATGCGCCAGCTCTCGCGCCAGATCAGAGATTCCGACAGTCGCTTGCAGGCTCAGTATCAGGAGGGAATCAAGAATCGCGTGGTAGTCAAGACAATTCGTGGCGGTGTGGATGTCATCGTGCGTCGCGTGCTCAAGACTCAAGACAAACTTGTGCGTCTCGTGAGACACCGGGCCCGCTATTCCGTCACTTCAAGCCTTATCATGAACACGGGTTTTGCCGCCGCATATCTTTTTACCTTTGTGTGGGGAGCCAATCAGTTGCTGCACCATCTGATAACCTTCGGTACACTGATAGCCTTTGTGCAGCTGGTGGCGCAGATTCAGCGTCCTGCGCGTGGCATAGTCAAATTCATACCCGACCTCATTGGTGCCCTCACTGCGGGTGAACGAATACTCGAACTCAAACAGCTGCGCATGGAAGACCCCACCAGCGACAAGACCTCCTCGTCTGGTCGCCATGGAATCCGCATAGACAATGTCACTTTTGGCTATAAACCCGAGCGTAAGGTGCTCGACCGCTTCTCGTGCGACATCAAGCCCGGTAGCCGCACCGCTATCATGGGCCCTACGGGCCAGGGCAAGACCACCCTCATACGACTCATGCTGTCGCTGCTCACTCCTCAGCAAGGCTCTATTACCTTATATAATAATATAAGCTCCGAGCCTGCCGGCATCGCTACACGCAATCTCTTTGCCTATGTGCCGCAGGGAAACACACTCTTTAGCGGCAGCATACGAACCAACCTCAGTCTGGCCAATCCTGATGCCACTGACCAGCAGTTGCACGAAGCGTTGCGCATGGCCAAGGCAGATTTTGTCTTCACACTGCCCGAAGGACTCAACAGCCAGTGTGGCGAACACGGAATCTCTCTCTCAGAGGGACAGGCCCAGCGTCTGTGCATAGCTCGAGCAATATTGGTGGAT
>JAZUHM010000393.1:0-5154 GCA_045641725.1 Bacteroidaceae bacterium
CGCCGTCGGCATGCATGATGTTGCAGTATTCGGGGTCGCCTCCGAGAATGTCAGGGATTATCTTGCAAAAGGCTTGTGGAAAAATGCCTTTGTCGATGTTTTTTATCGCGTTGTGAACGTCTTCTTTCATGGCGCTCACGCCGCGCATCATATATCTTTGTTTGTTGTCCATTGTCAGTTGGTTATTCTTGATAGCAGAGATGTTTGCTGTATGAATTAGAACTGTACGGTAGGTGCGTTCTGTGCATTGGCATCTGCCTCAAACATTGCCTTTGGCTTGAAACCAAAGATCATGGCGGTGATATTGCCAGGGAACTCGCGGCAAGCCAGGTTATAGGTCTTTACTGCTGCATTGAACTTGTTGCGATGTTCGGTGATGCGGTTTTCGGTGCCCTCGAGCTGAGCCTGCAGTTCCATAAAGTTCTCGTTGGCTTTGAGTTCGGGATATGCCTCGGTGATAGCCATGAGGCGGCCAAGAGCCGAACCGAGTTCACCCTGTGCCTCTTGGTACTTCTTGAGGCTTTCCTCGTCAAGGTTGCTTGGGTCAACAGTGATTTGGGTGGCCTTGCTGCGTGCGTTGATTACGGCTTCGAGGGTCTCCTTCTCGTGAGACGCATAGCCTTTGACAACATTCACGAGGTTAGGGATGAGGTCAGAGCGGCGCTGATACTGGTTCTGCACGTTAGCCCAGGCTTCATTTACGTTTTCTTCTTCGTTTACCAGTTCGTTGTAATTGCAGCTGCCAAAGAACATGACTGCCATGATGGCAAATACAGGAATCGCAAAAAATCTTTTAAAAATGTTTTTCATAATGCTTAGTATTTTAGTTGTTATTATTATCAGTGTGTGTTTGTTTGTGTGACTAGAACCTTGAGCCAGCGCCGCCACCGCCGTAGCCGCCACCGCCAAAGCTGCCTCCGCCGCCACGGCTTCCGCCTCCGCCGCCACCGCGGCCCATGCTGCCCAGTATTGCTCCGGCTATGCCTATGGCAGTGGCTGTGCCGTTGCCGCCATTGTTGCGAGGGTCTTTTCTCTCAATCGTCTCTGTGTGCTGGCAGTTGGTGCAACGATAGGTTATGCGATATGTTTTGTGCGTCTTTGTGGTTTTGATTAGTGTCTTCTCAATCACCTTCATCTTGCGTTTGCCGCATTTCGAGCATTTGCGTTTGCTCGTGATGAAGGAGAGGATAAAGATGCCAATGATAATGCTGAAGAATATTATTGTCTCAGGTGTAAAGAATGGCTCGTCTTCGTCAAACTCCTCAATCTCGCGCTGTATCTCGGGGTCGCCGTAGATTTTGCCGCATACCATCTGCATCACAGCAACCAGGCCCAATCCCCATTCTTCGTCTTTGAAATACTGGAGATTAACCTGTTGTATCTTTTTGCAGGTGGCGTCGGGCAAGGTGCCCTCCAGACCGTAGCCAGGCTGTATTCTGATTTCTCTGTCGCCTGTGCTCAGGGTAACAACAAGGCCAGTGCGTTGTTTCTTGTTGCCAATGCCGTATTTGGTGTAGAGCTGACTGCCAAAGGTCTGCAGGTCGCCGTTTTCTATTTTCTTCACGACTACCACCACAGTCTCTACGCCTTTGGTCAGGCGCAGTCTGTTGAGCATAGTGTCGAGTTTGTAGCACATCTCGTCGCTGAGTACATGGTCGGGATTGCACACATATTTGGTGGAATCCTCTAGGTGTACCATCTTGATGTTGTCGGCATTCCATGCGCCGGCCCAGCTAAGGAGCGCTGTGCAGACAAGGAGTGTGAATGAGAGGACTGTTCGTTTCATAGGTTCCAGAATTCATAGCTCGCCAATGCTTGCAGGTGCAGCATCTCGAGACCGTTCTTAATGATTGCCCCCTGGGCTTCGCCTTTTTGCAGAAAAAGGGTCTTGTCGGGGTTGTAAACTAAATCGTATAGCAGGTGGCGCGGCGTGAGCAGGTGGTAAGGTATGTCGGGGCATGTGTCGTTCTTGGGAAAAGTGCCCACGGGCGAACAGTTTACCACCACCGTGTATTGCGCCATTACCTCTGGGGTAAGCTGGTCGTACGACAGTTGCCCGTCTTTGGGCGTGCGGCTAACTAGAGTGGTCTGCAGGCCGAGGCGTTTCAGCCCGTAGCACACTGCTTTGGATGCTCCGCCAGTGCCAAGCACCAGCGCCTTGGTGTGGTGGGGCTGGAGCAGAGGCTTGATGCTGCGTTCAAATCCGATTACGTCGGCATTGTAGCCTTTTAAGACGGGCGTGCCGTCGGCGTTTCGACTGATGGCAATCACGTTGACTGCTCCTATCTCCTTGGCCTCGGTGCTGATATGGTCAAGCAGTGGAATTACGTTCTGCTTGTGGGGAATAGTCACGTTGAGGCCTTTGAGCTGCGGGTGGCTTTTGATGGCGTCCAGCAGTCCGTCCACAGTCTCCATCTCAAAGTTGAGATATTGTGCGTCGGTCTGCTCCTTCTCAAATTTCTCGGTAAAGAATTTCTTTGAGAAAGAGTGTATCAGTGGAAATCCGATTAGTCCGTATTCTGTCATTTCGATGTGTCTGTTGTTAGGTTTAAGGTGCTGTGGCAATATACATGGTGCTGAGGCCAAAGGTGAAACGTTTGAATCTCACGTCTTTGAATCCTGCTTTCTGCATAATGCCTTGCATCACTTCGCCCTGTGGAAATACTTCCATCGTGGCGGGCAGGTAGGTGTAGGCTCTGCTGTCTTTGGATATTATCTTGCCCACAAGCGGCATCACCACATGGCTGTATATCCAGAAGAGTTGCTTCATCGGGAATTTCTTTGGCGCTGTCAGTTCGAGAATGGCCACATGGCCGCCGGGCTTGAGCACGCGCAGCATTTCGCGCAGGCCGCGGTCGAGGTCCTGATAGTTGCGCACACCATAAGCCACAGTGACTGCGTCGAATGTGCCGTCGGCAAAACTCAGCTGCATGCAGTCTTCCTTCTTGAAGGAGATGACGTCGCTCAGCCCGGCCTTTTGGACTTTTTCTTCGCCCACTCGCATCATGCCTTCCGAGAGGTCTGCGCCGATAATCTTGTCGGGGCTCAGTATCTTGGCTTCGAGCAGGGCGAAGTCGCCGGTGCCGGTAGCAATGTCCAGTATGTGGTCATGCTTGTATGGCAGCAGTGCTTTGATTGTCTTGCGGCGCCAACTGCGGTCAATGCCGAGCGACAGCAGGTGGTTGAGCAGGTCGTATGAGTGAGCGATGCTGTCAAACATCTGCTCCACCTGCTGGCCTTTTTCTCCTGCCTGGTCGTATGGCTTTATCTTTTCTTGTGTGTACATTATTCGTAATTTGCCACAAAATTACATAAAACCTACCACATACGCAAATATTTCGTCTATTTTCGCTTTTATGCGGCAGAATGGCGCGTTTTGGGTGTAAAATTCTGTTGTGTCTGAGGGTTGTTTTTAGAGTGTGATTGAAAAATCATAACAAATAATGATTGTGCAAGTTGGCAGAAAAATGTAATTTTGCAGTCCGAAAATACATTATTATATTATGCTTAGATTTTTTATTGCCACATTGCTTTGTGGCGCAACTATATTTGCATTTGCCAATCACGAGGCCGACACGGCGCGCGTGGTTGATCTCGAAGAGGTGGTGGTTATCTCTACGCCAAAGGAAACCGGTCGCCTCAAGCAATTGCCGGCAGCGGTCAGCCTGCTCGGCCAGCAAGACATGCAGCGCAACAACATAAAGTCGCTCAAGAATGTGAGCACCGTTGTGCCCAACCTTTTTATACCCGACTACGGCTCGCGCCTTACGTCTGCCATATATATTCGCGGCATTGGTTCCAGAATCAACACGCCAGCCGTGGCTCTCTATGTGGACAACGTGCCGTATTTCGACAAGTCGGCATTCGACTTCAGCTTCTACGACATAGAGCGCATCGATGTGCTGCGTGGCCCGCAGGGCACTCTCTATGGTCGCAATTCCATGGGTGGACTTATCAGAGTGCACACCCGTTCGCCATTCTCTTATCAGGGCACCGACCTCAAACTGGGCATGTCCACCGGCGATGCTCATCGCAATGCTTCTATCACTCACTACCACCGCGTCAGCGACCGCTTTGCTTTTAGCGGGGGCGGATATTATGACGGCAGCAGCGGATTCTATCGCAACAGTACCACAGGCCATCGCCAGGACAAGATGGAGTCGGGCGGCGTCAGGGTGCGCGCCATTGCATTGCCCACCGACCAGTGGAAAATGGACCTGACCTTGGGCTACGACTATAGCCACGAGGGCGGCTATCCCTATTTCTACGAAGGCCAGATTGCGGGCCCCGAGACTCATGCCGAGCTCCTTGGCAAAATCTCCAACAACGAGCAGAACAGCTACAACCGCAGCATGTTTAACGCTGGCCTCAATGCAGAGTACAATGCCGACAGGTTCACACTCAACGCCGTCACGGGCCTGCAGCATATCTCCGACCGCATGTTTCTCGACCAGGATTTTATAGCAGATCCTATCTACACTCTTGAGCAGCGCCAGAAACTGACAATCCTCAGCGAGGAAATCACTCTCAAGAGCAAGGGCCGCCGCACCTATCAGTGGATTAATGGTCTGGCTGCCTCCAAGCAGTGGCTGCGCACCACGGGTCCTGTTGCTTTTAAGCAAGGCGGTGTCGATATGCTGCAAACCAACATCAATCGTGTCTTGCCCGACCTCTCGGCCAAGGGTATGTCGATGGAGGTGGGGCTCAACGACGATGAGATTGTGATGGGCGGCCGCTTCCAGACTCCGGTCACTAATCTGGCTGCATTCCACCAATCTACCGTCAATATCACCTCTCGCCTGGCCGCAACCATTGGTGTGCGCCTCGACTTTGAGCACAACTCGCTGGCCTACAATGCTCCCGGCCGCATAGACTATGACTTCACCATGTCGAGCAAGATGATGCCTTTGTCTCTCAAGGGCCTGGTTGCCAAACCATTGTATCAGGGCAAACTTAGCCACGATTATCTCGAGGTGCTGCCCAAGGGCTCGGTGTCGTATCAGCTTAATAAAGATGTGTTGATCTATGCCTCGGCTGCCAAGGGCCACCGCTCTGGCGGTTATAACGTGCAGATGTTTTCAGACCTGCTCCAGCTGGCCATGCGCAACGAGATGATGCAGGGCATTAAAGACAAGGCCGGTGCCACTCTCGACA
>JAZUHM010000394.1:0-5497 GCA_045641725.1 Bacteroidaceae bacterium
GCGATATTAATACCTAAGTTGGTGCCTTTCGTAGTTTGGCATTTATTCTCGTGCTCTTTTATGTCGTTCCGGCTATCGCCGACTAACGACAGAGCCCTCGCGACCCCTAAAGGGGTTGGCGCGTCCCGCGCCGAGCACCAATTGAGGCAGTGCGGTCGCTTGACATGCCTTTATATACAATTACTTGAGGTTGGCCTTGAAGAACTCGGTGACGCGGGTGAAGAGGTGCTTGCGGGTATTGCCGCCGTAGATAGAGTGATTGCGGTTGGTGTAGAGCTGCATCTCAAACTGCTTGTCCTGCTGCACGAGGTTTTCGATATATTCATAGGTATTGCGCACGTGCACATTGTCGTCGGCCAGACCGTGGCAGATAAGGAGCTTGCCGTGGAGCTTAGGTATGCGCGAGATGGCATCGTCGTCGTAGCCGCTGTTTTCCTGTGGTGTGCGCATAAAGCGCTCGGTATAGACGGTGTCGTAGTAGCGCCAGCTGGTAGGTGGCGCAATGGCTACGCCGCACTTAAACACGCCGCGGCCCTCGCTCATGCTCATGAGGGTGTTGAATCCGCCGAAGCTCCAGCCCCAGATGGCGATATTGTCTTTGTCAACATAGCTTAGGCTGCCGAGATATATGGCAGTCTCAACCTGATCCTTTGACTCGAGCTGACCGAGATGGAGGTAGGTGCATTTCTCAAAGTCGGCGCCGCGACCGCCAGTGCCGCGTCCGTCAACGCTGACACAGATGAAATCCTGCGAGCAGAGATAAGCCTCCAGGGCGCCTCCAGGGCCGTTGGAACCAGTGCCCCAAGAATCCTGCACCTGCTGCGAGCCTGGGCCAGAATACTGATGCATTATGACAGGATACTTCTTGGTTGGGTCGAAATTGGCAGGCTTCCACATTACGCCGTTGAGATCTATGCCTTCGGTGGTCTTAAAGGTGAAAAGTTCCTTGGTCGGCATGTTGTATTTTTGCACGGTCTCCTTGAGGGCGGCATTGTCGATGAGAGTTTTCTGCACCTTGCCCTGATTATTGCAGAGGGTCACAATGTGAGGCGTGGTGAGGTTGGAATATGTGTTGATGAAATATTTCATCGTCGCGCTGAAGATGGCTGAGTTGGTGCCGCTCTGGGCAGAGAGCTTGCGGGTCTTGCCCTTGAGGTCGGTGGCAAAGATGGCAGAGCGTGTGGCGCCGCCGTCCTTAGCGCTGTAATAGAATGTCTGTGTGGCGGGATCGTAGCCGTAGAAGTTCTCTACGGGGCATGGCTGGCTGGTGATCTGCTTGATAAGCTGGCCAGTCATGGAATACCAGTAGAGCTGGCTGATGCCCGAGCGCTCGCTCTGCAGCACAAGGTTGTTGCCGTAGAAATGGATGTTCTGATAAGCGGCGTCCTGCACATAGCGCTCGTCGGTCTCGTTGATAATCATCTTGCAAACTGCAGAGCGCGCATTTCCCATGTAGATCTTAAGGTCGTTCTGGTGGCGGTTGAGGGTGTAGATGGCGAGTTGGTCGGGGGTATCGGTGAACTTGATGCGTGGGATGTAGCCGTCGCTATCGAGAGGCACGTCCATCTGGCGGGTAACGTGGCTCTTGATGTCATAAGTGAGCACCTTAACCTTAGAGTTTGGCTGACCGGCGATAGGATATTTGTAGCTGTAGTCGTGAGGATAGTCAGCATTTTCCTCATGTTCGGGAGCAAGTCCCTTAAACATCTGCATCTCGTAGAGAGGCACCTGCGACTCGTCGAATCTCACCCACGCCAGCATCTTGCTGTCGGCGCTGAAATCAAAGGCGCGGCTGAAGGAGAACTCCTCCTCATAGACCCAGTCGGGGATACCGTTGAGCACATAGTTGAACTTGCCGTCTTCGGTGATCTGGCTCTCGCTATTATTAAAGAGGAGCTTGACGAGGAAGAGGTTGTTGTCGCGCACAAATGCAATCTGGGTGCCGTCGGGCGAGAAGAGCGGCTCCTGCTGTGGGCCATTCTCAGAGAGGGGCTCCATGGTGTTGCTGCTGATGGTGTAGATATAGTACTCGGCCTTTTTGGAGTGACGATAGATAGACTGCGCCTTAGTCTCGAGCAGCACGCGGCTCTCGTCGGGCGAGAGGATATAGGTGCCTATGGAATTAACCTTGGCGCCGCGGGCATTACTGATGTCGCAAAGCACGCCACACTGCTCGCCGGTCTTAAAAGAGTACTTGAGGATTTTCTTGCGGTCGGGGCTGACGCGGGCATAGGTTTCACCGTCGTTGAGTGCCTTGATGCCCGACATCTGCTGAGAGTAGAAAACGCCGCTCATGGCGGTGTTGAGAGTTACGTCGTCGCCTGCCCAGGCAGAGATGCTGAGGGCCGCGATGGCAAAGAGGGATAAGATTATTTTCTTCATGTTATTGTGTTGTTTTTAGTTTCTGCTACAAAATTACATCTTTGGGCTGACGTGACCTAATGTCGCAATGCTTTTTCGCTCGACCGCACTATTTTAGCTCAATCGGGTCGCAATTCACATTCTTGCAGCTCCAGAATTGCATGAGGGCGTCGAGATTGGCCTTATCCACCTGGCAGGGGTATTTGGTGTCGTCGGTCTGCACGGTATTGTTGCGCCAGGTAAAGCCATCCACGCTATAGAGGCGCACCAGCGGGGCGCGGTGGATAATAAACTTGTTGTTTTCAACCAAGACATTGCGGTTATAATAGCTGACGGGCCAGTATTTCTGGTCGATGCCGCTTCCGCAGCAAATCACGCCGTTGTCCCAGCGGCCGTTGGCGTAAGAGCAGTTGTCAAAAGTGTTGTTGCGGATAATGACATTGCGCACACCGCCCTGTTCAAACCAACCACGGGCATCGCCCTCCATAAGGATGGCGGCGCCAGGCGTGTGGAATGTGTTTTCTTCGAGCAGCATGCGAGAGCGACTGCCCAGCAGGAGGCCGCGGGCGCGATTCTGACCAAAATAGCAGCCCTTGATATGCACGTCGGGATACTCGCTGCAGCCGGCAATGGCATCGCCGGCCTTCACGCTGTCGGGAATAGCACCGCTGAGCGTGACCATAAATTTGCGGTCGTTGACTGCATACACAGACTTCACGCTGCCATAGGCATAGGTCACGAGACTCTGCGCATTCACAAACTCCAGCTTGAGGCCGGGCTTTAGATAATCAAAGCCGTATTGGGCATCGTTGGCCAGCTCTACGAAGATGCGGTTGTCGGTCAGCACGTCGGCAATGCGATAATAGACGCCGTGGATATTGGTGGCGTCGTCGGTCTGATTGCGCAGGGTGCAGTTATACATTCGCAGGTAGCCCGAGCAATTTACAAAGTGTGTGGCGTCGGCAGCCACGCTCACCACGCGGTCTTTGCCGGGAGCAGGCACAATCTGCAGGCCGTCGATAAGCAGATTGGCACTGCGCTGTGCAATCACTCCCATGCCGCCGGCATGATAAAGGGTCACGCGCTGGATATTCACGTCGCGGCTGTCGGCAATGGTGATGCCCGGCACCTTGCGATAGGCAATGCCAAAGCTATACACGTTGCCCGGCGTGCCCTTGAGGCCCTTGCGGTTGAGGCGCACGCGACCATTGCCCAGGTCCTCGCACTCAATGTTCATGCCGGTCCACTGGTCACCGCGGTCGTAGGCAGTCTCCTGACGCTGAGGGTCGAATTCCAAAAGATAGTACCAAGGATATTCCACGCCCTCGTCGTCAACGCAGCGCAGGTGCTTCTTTTCGTCAACATAATAGGGATATTCCTTGCCAAACTCCACGTCGGCGTAATCCTCGGTCACCTCCAGGATGTGGCCCTCGCTGTGGAATGTGCGTTCAAAGTCCACGCTGAAATCCTGCAGCGTGATGCCCTTGGCGTGATTCACATAGAACGGGCAGACGTAGCCTTTAAACAAAAACTGCGAGCCCTGGCCGTCAATCACGAGGTTTTCCTGCCCCGTGAGGTCGAAGGCAAAACAGCGCACATAGTCGCCGTGGTTTGAGACATAGCTCATAAACTTCTTGAGGCTGTCGGGGCGAAACTTATATGTGTTCTTAGGAAAAACCAGTTTCTTCGCGCCCAGCCGCTTGCAGTCGGCCAGCGCCTTGACCACGGCCGGCGAAATATCATTGGGCGTACCATACTTATTTATATACGCACTAATGTCGAGGGTCTTTGTCTTACTGTCAAATTGAGCCGCAGCGGCCAGTGATATTAACGTGCTGCAAAGTGCCAGCACTGCCGTTTTAAATGTCATATTCATGCCTTTTGTTGATTTTTGTTTTACAAATCTATAAATTTTTGCGAAATAAAGCATCAAAAAGATGCGTATTTCAAGAAAATTCGTATTTTTGTATCACAAACTAATCAAAAATTCATATTTATTTATGGCAACAATAGAAAAATCTTATGTAATCGGTTTGGACCTCGGCGGTACCAATTCCGTATTTGGCATCGTTGATGCCCGTGGAGACATCAAGGCAACCACTGCCATCAAGACAAAGGGTCATCCCGACGTAAACGACTATGTAGCAGCTGCAATCACAGCGCTCGAGCCAATCATCGAGTCTGTAGGCGGCATCGAGACCATCAAGGGTATGGGTATCGGCGCACCTAACGGCAACTACTACACCGGCACCATTGAGAACGCCGCCAACCTTGAGTGGAAGGGCTCGGTGCCATTGGCTAAGCTCTTCTCTGACAAGCTCGGCATCCCTGTAGCAATCACCAACGACGCCAATGCTGCCGCCATCGGCGAAATGACCTACGGCGTGGCTCGCGGCATGAAGAACTTTATCATGATTACCCTCGGCACCGGCGTTGGCTCGGGCATCGTATGCAACGGCCAGCTCGTGTATGGCTCCGACGGTTTTGCCGGCGAACTTGGCCACGTTGTGGTTGACCGCAGTCCAGAAGCACGCCAGTGCGGTTGCGGCCTCAAGGGCTGTCTCGAGACCTATTGCTCTGCCACCGGCATCGTGCGCACTGCTCACGAGATGCTGCTCAAGGACCCACGCCCATCGCTCTTGCGCGACCTCAAGGCTGAAGACATCACTGGCCTCGAGGTAACCAAGGCAGCCGACAAAGGTGACGCCATCGCCACCGAAATTCTCGCATTCACCGGCGAGACCCTTGGCAAGGCTTGCGCCAACTTCGCGCTCTTCAACAGCCCAGAGGCATTCGTATTCTTTGGCGGTCCTACCAAGGCTGGCGACTTCATCATGAAGCCTCTCAAGAAGGCTTATGACGAAAACATCCTCTACGTCTATAAGGGCCAGGCTAAGATTCTCCTCTCAGGCCTCAACGGTTCCGATGCAGCAGTGCTCGGCGCCTCAGCCCTCGGCTGGGAAGTATAGTCACATCCCCATCCACATAATCAAGGCTGCAATCTTTGCCCGAAGATTGCAGCCTTTTTTGCGGCCCTATCGCGCCATGTTTTGCAGCCTCGCTGTGTTTTGCGACGCGTCGCAAAACACAGCGAGGCTGCAAAACATGGCGCGATAGGGCCGCAAAAAAGGCTGCA
>JAZUHM010000395.1:0-5372 GCA_045641725.1 Bacteroidaceae bacterium
AGCGACGTTAGAGGTAGTCCAGTCGCGGTTGTGGGCTGCGCGGGACCACTTGTCGTAGCCCTGCATCCAGCCGTAGTCGGTGTCCTTGCAGGTCTGGTTGCCAAAATACTTTGAATAGGTCTGGCCGCCGTAGTCTGCCACTGAGGGATTGCCGCAGTTCTGAAGCAGTTCGGGCTTGCTTGAGCCCTGATAGGAGTGAGCCAGCAGGTAGTTGAAGTGAGAGGTGAAGCGGTTCTCGTCCAGCGAGCCGTCCAAGCCGTAGTAGTTGTTGCGCTCGTAGGTCCACTGGTAGCCGATGTAGGACGCGGCGTCGCACGAGCCCTGATCCTGCGCAAAGATAGGCGGGAAATACTTGAGCAACGCATTGTTGAGATGGTCTGGGCGCTCGGGATAATTGCCGAACTTGACAGACTTCACGCCACTTGGCTGGCGGTTTTTCTTGTTTTTCTGATAGGTAAACTCCTCGGTGTTGGTTTCCTTAACGGCACCACCCGTGAGCTGCGCAGACGCTCCCACACTCAAGCCAAACATGAGCGCTGCCATCAGAATTGTTTTAAGTTTGAAGCACATAATTATTTGATTTTAAAGTTATATTTTGCTAGAATTTACCTTAGTTATCTGACTTCCACCTTTTCGCCATTGACAACGTAGATGCCGGCTGGCATTGCGATGCGATGGTTGCCCGAGACGTGGTTGTGGAACAGCAGCTGGCCCTGGAGGTTGTAGATCTTGACCTCTACCAATTCGTTAGACACGATGCGGATGGCGCCGCGCTCGCCGCTGAAGGTGCCAAGCTTGCCCTTGTCAACGGCATCGTAGGCAGAGCCAACGCCGTCGGCCACCTGCGAGGTTGAGCTGATGCGATAGAGGTTGAATGACTTCACGCCCATATAGCTGTAGTTGCTAGTCACATTGTAGATAATACCGAGGCTGACGCTTGTATTGTCGTCGGCAATGTCAAACTCGAGCTCCTGCGAATTGCTGAGCATGCAGTTGACGAGGCTCGCGTCGAGATTTTCATTATCCACGATAGAATCGCCCAAGCATACAACCAGGCGGCTGTTTTCGCAGTCGAAGCGGGTGCCCTTGGTTATGGAGAACTTGTAGTGGCCCTGCGGCAGCGACACGGTCTGGTACAGGCGCTGGTTAGACATACTGCCAAAACCATTGTAGGTGCTGACCAGCAGCTGATAGTCAAAGTAAGAATCGGCGTGAACAGCCTGAGTCACAGTGGCAGAAACCTGCTTCGGCGACTTGAATACCCAGGTAGAGTTCTGGGCCTCGGTAATGAGCTCGTAGGCTGTTGAGCGACCCGGATTGATCTGCTTGTCGGTATGGAGGAATGGCGCTTTGTAGTTGGTGAGATACTGTGCGGTGACATCGGTCTTGACTGCGTCGGTTCCAAAGTCGAGGGTAAACACGCCGACCGAAGGAATCCATGCGTCGCCGTCGGGGCCGAAGTTCACGCGCTTGGCGTCGTGCTGATTAGGAGTGCGGTCGATCACGTCGCCGCCGCTCTGATTGAAGTCGTAGTAGAGGCAGAGGCGAGTAATCTTGGCTGGGTCTTCGATAGGCGCATTGCAATAGGTCTGCAGCTGCAACTTGGTAAGGGCCAGGTTCCAGATTCTAAGCTCGTCGATGCTGCCGTTGAATGGGCGGTCGGAGCGGGAGAAGGTGAATTTCTCTGGCCAGTTGGCAGTGGTGAATGCTGTGCTGGCATTGAAGTTCAGAATCTGCACGCCGTCGCGCCACAGGTTGATAGTGCCGGCCGAGAAGGTGATGGCATAGTGGTGCCACTCGTTGCGAATGATATATGACGAGCTGATCATCTTGCGGTCCTTATAATATATGGTATAGACGCCCAGGTCGCTGCAGTCGGTGCTGAAATCGCCAAATGTAAAGGCACCGGCACCAGGATATACGGAAGGATTCATCCACCAGTCGATGGTGAAGGCAGCCTGGCCTGCGGCAAACGGGCGGTCAAACTCCAGCTGCTCATTGTTGCCGTAGAACACGAGGCCGGTCTTTGGGTCTGCGTTCATCACGCAGAGGGCATTGTTCTGACGGGCGATATTGGCGCCGGCCGAGTTTGCGGTCTGCAGAGTGACGTCATAGTATCCTGGTGCGGGAGGCACGAGCGACGAGAACTGGCCATCTACCTGCAGATAGCGCTTGCCGTTGCTCAGAGTCCATATCCACGACTCAGGAGCGCCGGTACTCTTGTCTTCGAGGTACGTGGTCTCGCCCTTGAAGATGGTGCTCGGCGCGATATTGAACTGGCTGATGCTGGGGGCCTTGTAAATCTCGACACTCTTGGTCACCGACGCCGAACCGGCGGAGTTGGTGGCGATAAGTGTGACATTGAAGATGCCGGGCTGCTCAAAGATTACATTGGCGTTGGTGGCATACTGGCGGGGCTGGCCCTCGATTTCCCACACATAGGTGCAGTTGCTGCTGGGTGTGCGGTTGATAAACGACACATTGCCGTTGGTAGATTGGCGCAGAACGGAGATTTCAAAATCCGGCTCTGGCAGGGTGCCTGACACGACCTTGACTTCCTTCTCCGTGGTCAGCTGCTCACCTGTAGCGCTGGTGGTTGTAAGGCTGACGGTGTAGAGGCCCGGAGCGGCATAGGTAACCACTGGCGACTGCTGGTCGGAGGTTGCCTTGTCGGCGTTGGACAGAGACCACTGCCACTTGGTGGTGCTGACGGGGCCGCTGCCTTGCAGCACAAACGGCATGTTGGCATAGACCGAGTCGGCAACCAAGATGGTAGGATTGAACTTGAAAGTATTGCCCTTGAGTATGTCGGAGCAGACTTCGTTCTGGCCGTCGCCCTGAACAATGTAAGCATCGTTGCCGCACGCGAACTCCTGGTATTTGGTCTGGCCGGCGTCGGTAATTGTGTTCATTGGCAAATAAGCGACGAGGTCAGCCTGGGCAGACGGGGCGCTCACGGCGTAGTCCTTGCCCGAATAAATCTCGGCTTGGGTGCGGGCCTTGCGCCAGATGCGGAACTCATCGATCTGACCATTGAGCAATCCGTCGGTGCTGCCGACCATCACGTCGCCAAGCGCGGGCAGGCCGCTGTATAATGAGGATGTATAAACGCCCTTGCGCATACCGTTGACATAGAGCGAGATTTGATTGCGCTGAACGAGGATTGCAATGTGATACCATGTGTTGGGCTTGATGGATTTGGCCGACGAGGCTATCATATTCTCGCTACTCCAGCCGGCGCGGGCCTGTCCGCTGGCAGTCACGTCGAAGAAGAAGTTCTCGTCTTTGCTGCCAATAATGCGGCAATTGCCTCCGGCGATATCGTTGACCTTGAGCATGAACTCGATAGTGGCCTCGCTGAGTCGCGAAGGCACTGCATTAGGAATCAGCAGCGAGATGCCATTGCCCGACAGCACCTGGTTGTCGCCCTCTGGCATTGCAATAGGCAGACGGGCGGTATTGCTCTTGTCGGAAACGATCTGGCGGGTCTTGTATCCATAGACGGCGGCGACACTGTAGTTGCCGTCTTGGTCGCTGACGGAATATTTGCGGTTGCTGGCGACGGTGCTGTCGCAGAGCACGTTGTTCTTGTAGATATAGTACTTCTTAACCTTGAGGCTGGCCATGAGCGGAGCATCCCAACTCAGAGTAGCGCCCTGCAGACGGGCATTGGAGGGAGGATTGATGGGCTCGCCGGGCACTACCACGCTGATTGTGGTCACGCTCTCGCCACTTGACTCCAAGGCAACGGTGTCGATGTCAAACTTGATCTCGCTACCATTCTTCGACTCAAACATATAGTCCATGATTGAGGCCTTGTAGATATGGCCGCTGCCAATGCAGCTGTTGCGGTTGACGGTAAAGAAATACTTGACGGGCTTGGTCAGATCGCACGCGGCGCTCAGGTCGGTAAGGTCGTAGCCAAACTCCATCGGCTCGTAGTGCATGCCGTCGGTATAGCGACCGAGCATCGGCACTTCGGGCGCAGGGCCGGTTCTGTCCTCGGCACCGTCGCCGGCATTCTTGAACGACGTCATCGGCAGCTCGAAGGACGGGCGCACGGCGCTGGTGTCGGGATTGACGCCCACCTTGAAATACAGTTCTGAGCGATGGCTGTAGTCCATCAGGAGCTTAATGGTGCGCTTGGGGGTGTGGTCCTTGCGGATATAGGTGATATACGGATTCCAGAACCAGTTGGCGCCCACCTTGCCGATAGGGCCGCCGCGGCGATAGGGCACATAGGCAAAACCGCCGTCGGCCCAGCCGGTGTTCCACGAGTTGCAGATAATCCACGCGCCAACCTCGTCTTTGTCCTTTTCGCCATAGACGCCGTTCTCGTCGAGGTCAAACTCCACGCGGTCGTCCCAGCCCACAAGGGTCTGGGCGTGGTTAATCTCGTCGCTCCACTGGTTGATATATTTCTTGCCCACCAGACCGATGGCGTCGTTGGTAGGCGTAGATTGGATAGTCTTGGTCATGCTGGTGGCAGCCAGGGTGACGTAACACAAGCCGCCGGACTTGAAATCGGTATCGCCATTGTGGTTGTAAATCCAGCGCTTCACGGCCTCGCGGCCTGCCTCGGTGCCCACGTTGAGCGGGAACTCATAAAAGGCCTGGGCGCGGTTAAACATGGCGCGGTACCATTTGTCGTAGCCCTGCATCCAACCGATGTCGCGGGTGCGCCAGTCGGCATAGCCAATCACCTCAGAGTTGGTGCGGCCTCCGTAGTCCACGGCGTTGGGACAGCCATTGTCGCGCTCAATGTCCTCCTTGCTGGAATTCATGAAAGTCTGGAGCCACCCAAAGAACACCGCCATCTGGTTTTGAGGCAGGCTGCCGTCGAGGTCGCGATAGGCATTGAGCTCATGGGTAAAGATATAGCCCGTAAAGCTGGAGCCCATACACGAAGGACCGGCCTGCTGGAAAATAGGCGGGAAATACTTGGTCAGCGCATTGTTCCAATGGTCGGGCAGTGGCTCGGCACCAGTGCTGCGACCATAGGCGCCACTCTTGGCAACCGCCGCGGGGGTAGCGGGCGCTTTGGTAATAAATCTGGCATTGCCGTTGGGTATGGCCAGTTCTGGAAGGGTTGGCAGTTTCTTGTCAAAATCGGGCAAGGCTTTATAGTCAACCTTCAGCTGCGCATAAGCGCCCAGGCCCATCATGGCCAGTGCGCCGCACACAACTGCGATTCTAAAAGAATTAAACAAACTTGTCATTGCGTTTTTACAAATTTTATATTGATTATATTTTTATTCTTATCCGCTGCTGCAATCGTCGTTGTACCCGCCGCAGCACCTTGCGCTGCGCGACAGCAGTCCGCCGCTAAAGTCGGATCGTAGCCATGTCGTTCTGTGAGCCAAGGAGTTGAA
>JAZUHM010000396.1:0-2300 GCA_045641725.1 Bacteroidaceae bacterium
TGTGAACAGTTGTTCACAGCGGTGTGAACGATTGTTCACAGCGCTATGAACGTTCGTTCACAGCGCTGTGAACCAAAATCAGTGCGCACTTCACATTTTTACACGCGCAACAAAACCAAATTTCAACGAACCAAACCCACAACCACCCCCGCAACCAGGCGCGCCCCACACCGCGCACCAGGCAACACAAGCAATCCGCCCTCGCTAAGAAAAAAAATACGGCTGCAACCTGAGAGAGGATGCAGCCGCACTTTGTTTTTATGCGTACCTTATTTATATTATAATAGAACTCGGCGCAATCAATTGTGCACGAGGGTGCCGATTTCTTCGCCGTTGAGCACCTTCATGAGGTTGCCGTAGATGTCCATGTTGAATACATAGATTGGCAGGTCATTCTGCTTGCACATGGTGGTGGCGGTGAGGTCCATAACCTTGAGGCCACGGTTGTAAATTTCATCGTAGGTGATTTCGGCAAACTTAGTGGCGGTCGGGTCTTTCTCTGGATCGGCTGTATAAACGCCGTCCACGCGAGTGCCCTTGAGCATCACGTCGGCCTCAATCTCTATACCGCGCAACGACGAACCAGTGTCGGTAGTAAAATACGGATTGCCTGTGCCGGCAGACATAATCACCACGCAGCCGTCTTCCATTGCCTCAATGGCCTTCCACTTGCTGTAAAACTCGCCGATTGGCTCCATGCGGATGGCTGTGAGCACCTTGCTCTTGACGCCTTTTGCACCAAGTGCGCTGCTCAGCGCGAGACTGTTTATTACGGTAGCGCACATGCCCATCTGGTCGCCCTTGACGCGGTCAAATCCCTTGCCGGCGCCAGTGAGTCCGCGAAAGATATTGCCGCCGCCGATTACGATGCCTATCTGCACGCCCAAATCATGGGCTTCCTTAATCTGCTGCGCATAGTCGTTGAGTCTGTTTACGTCGATACCGTACCCCTGTTCTCCCTGAAGGCTCTCGCCGCTCAGTTTGAGAAGTATTCTGTTGAATTTTGCCATAAAATATTTAGTCGTTTAATTAATAATTTTTTTATTTTAAGTTGTGTTGCGCAAATATACTAACATTATATTTATAACACAAAATATTGATGACGAATTTCTATTGTTTTAACCAGATTGCCAAGTATTGATCATAGATATAATAACCTTTTTCACCTTTGGCTATAATTCCATTTTTTATCATGGTGTTAAGTGCCAGTTTCACACTACTGACTGCAGTGAGGTTATTACGACTTATGAATTGAGCCTCAAATGGTTTCTCTACATAGTCTTCGCGAGCAATAGCGCGCAACAATTTCAACTGCCCCTTTGGCAAAAGGTCGCAATAATCTTTATAAACGATTTCGCCCTCATTCACTAAATCATTACGAATTTTCAAGAAATGATCCATGGTCAGCGTCTTCTCATTAAGCGAATACAAGCGATTCAGGATATCTTGCACGAAATAAGTAAAACCCCTCACCATCGTATAGATGTCATGAAAGAGCTCTTGCGGCAAATATCGGCCGTTGGCAGACATAAGTTTGTCTGCGAATTGGTAATATACATCTTCGTTTAGAGGCGCCAAACCCATTCGTTGAGTTGATTGATAAAAAGGCCGTTTAGGAGACGAAAACATTTCAGCCATAATGTGCTGCTTACTACCAGCATAGATAAAATGCACGTTGGGCGCGAATTGAGCGACAGAGCGCAAGAGGGCTTCCGTGCCTTTTTCTGAGTATTCTGTTATCTGTTGAAACTCATCAATTGCAACATAACATTCGTATTTACTCTCTTGCAGATATGAAATTATCTCTACCAATGAACGCTGGCTATATTGAGGTTTCACGTCTAGAGAAACTGAGGGAGAATTTGACACAGGGTCTATGCTAATCACAGGCCGGCAACTCTTAAAAAAGGTAGCAATGTTGCTCATCACTTTTTCGCTAATGCTGTCAATGCTTCCCAGAATACAGCGTGCCATAAGCTGTACAAACTCCGTCTGATTTTGTGTATTATAGATATCGATGTAAAAGCATCTGTTTCGTTCGTCCAACTCCCTTAGTTTATGAAAAACATGTTGAATTAGTCCCGTTTTGCCTAAGCGCCGAGGACTTATCAAGGCAACATTACGACCATTAGTAAGCGCCTCTAACAGTTTAGAAGTTTCTTCTTCTCTATCGCAAAAATACTCAGGTCCTGCATAGCCCGAAGTAAGGAAGGGATTTGTCAGCATACCAAAAACATAATTTATGAAACATAAAACATGAAATCGCTGACAAAGGTAATGATTTATTTTAAATTGCGCCA
>JAZUHM010000397.1:0-2372 GCA_045641725.1 Bacteroidaceae bacterium
AAACATCTTTGCCGGCGGCCTCAACTTCCACGGCCCACTGGAATACCTGCCCATCCCATCGCTCCACAAGGCCATGAACGTAGTGGTAGAGATATGCAAGCTCGCCGCCAAGTACAACGATTAAAAAACTCCCCAAAAAGGCTTCTAAACTAAATTAAAACAACACAAATATGGCAAAAAAGACAACAACCCCCGAGGCAGCTCCAGTGAACGAAAAGCTCAAGGCGCTGCAGGTGGCAATGGCTAAGATAGAAAAAGACTTTGGCAAAGGCTCCATCATGAAAATGGGCGACCAGCCTGCCGAGAAAGTTGACGTAATTCCTACCGGCAGTATCGGCCTCGACCTCGCACTCGGCGTGGGCGGCTATCCACGCGGCCGAATAATCGAAATCTACGGCCCAGAATCTTCAGGTAAGACCACCCTCGCCACACACGCCATCGCCGAGGCACAAAAAATGGGCGGCATCGCAGCATTTATCGACGCAGAGCACGCCTTTGACCCCTATTACGCCAAGAAACTCGGCGTGAACACCGACGAACTGCTCATCTCGCAGCCCGACAACGGTGAGCAGGCCCTCCAGATTGCCGACCAGCTCATCAGCTCAGCCGCCATCGACATCATCGTCATCGACTCAGTGGCAGCCCTCACCCCCAAAGCCGAAATCGACGGCGACATGGGCGACAACAAGGTTGGCCTGCAGGCACGCCTCATGAGCCAGGCACTGCGCAAGCTCACCTCAACCATCAGCAAGACCAAGACCACCTGCATCTTCATCAACCAGCTGCGCGAGAAGATAGGCGTGATGTTTGGCAATCCCGAGACCACCACAGGCGGCAACGCCCTCAAGTTCTATAGCAGCGTGCGCCTCGACATCCGCCGCGTGACAGCCATCAAGAACGGCGACGAAGTGCTGGGCAACCAGGTGCGCGTAAAAGTCGTAAAGAACAAGGTGGCGCCCCCATTCCGCAAGGCAGAGTTTGAGATCACCTTTGGCGAGGGCATCTCTCGCGTGTCAGAATTGATGGACCTCGCCGTGGCCAACGACATCATCCACAAGTCAGGCAGCTGGTTCAGCTACGAGGGCGACAAGATTGCCCAGGGCCGCGAACAGCTCAAGGCCACCCTCAAGGACAATCCAGAACTCTTTGAGCAGATCGAGGCCAAGGTAATGGCCCTCCTCCAGCAGCCGGAACAAGAAGCCGCCCCCGACTTCAACGACGAAGCCGAAGGCGCATTGCTCGACTAAAACAGCCGCTGCCCTTTGTGCGAAATTATAGGCGCAGGCCGATAAAATCAATACAAAAATCGGGAGGTGCAAAACGTAGAATGCATCTCCCGGTTTTCTTAAACAGGTGCGACTACGGTAGTCGCGGCTCAGTGGAAAAACACTGGGGGCGTTAAAAAGTAGCTATAGTCTTCGGTTATCAAAAAATGCTTTAGCGGAATATCGCTTCGGTCAAATTTTCAATATACAAAGCCTAGTTTTACTATAGATATTAACATGGAACCAAAACTTCTATAAACTTGGGGTTTATTCTATCTTTTGTGACTGCAAGAACTATCCTAAAACAATTTATTGCTTTGTCATATACAAATTCATTACCATCGGCATACAAGCAAAAATCAGCATCATAACAACGTCCTTCAACGCGTGAGAGAGAAATTTCTTTTACTTTTACCAGAGGTGTTTGCAAGTAAACAAATTGCAAATCGAATTTACAATTTATTCCATATGGATTCAAATCAATTATGCATTTTTGCTGCGTAGCATTATCTACAACTTTATTTTTGTATGCAGTATTGTACTCTGTTCTTGTTGCAGTAATTATGAACAAAGGCTTAATGTCGTTCACATAAAAAAGGCGAGACTCGTCTTGTGCATGCATAATTCTTAATTTAGATGTTTCACTTTGTGAAAATACTGCAATTGTACCAAGTGCAAATAGTACTACTAATAAATATTTCTTCATAACTGTTGATTTATAACCTGTTTAATATACAAAACCAATGTATGTATTATTCACATAATAAGAAAATTTTTTACTATTATTAAGAACAATCGTTCCTCTCATAATAATTTTTACTTTACCAGATTCATCAAGAATAATGCTTTTCTCCCCAGTAAAGGTACTTGTGTCTGCTTTAGATTCCGTATAAAAATCCTTGCTTTTACAAATATAATCACCATTTATTAGCTGATAATCAATAGCTGCAGTGACTATAACATAATCATTACTAAAAACTATATGAGAGAAGTGCATGTTTTGTGTTTCAGGAGAAGATAATCTTAGCAGGGAAGTATTCAATGCGTCTTTTCTTTCTTGTACGGAATTAAAACCTATTTCCAACAAACCTCTACGATTATTACTTG
>JAZUHM010000398.1:0-2857 GCA_045641725.1 Bacteroidaceae bacterium
TCGTAGGCGGAAAGTTCATGAAGGAGGGCGATGTTGTTGACATCCTCCGCGACTCAACCGACGACACCATCCTCACCGCTGAAATGCCTGTCAAGACCACCCTCGAGATCACCGAGATGGAGCCAGGCGAGAAGGGCAACACCGCCACCAACACCCTCACCAAGGCAACCGTTGAGACCGGCAACGTCGTAATGGTGCCTCTCTTCTGCAAGCAGGGCGACAAGATCGTGGTTGATACCCGCGACGGCTCTTACGTGGAGCGTGCCAAGTAATAACACTCTATAGTTATCTGCACAATATGAAGATCACGGATTGGTCACTCGACGACCGCCCCCGTGAGAAGATGATGGCCAATGGCGAAGACGTCCTCTCGGATGGTGAGCTGTTGGCCATCCTTGACAATACGGGGCAGCAGGGCCGCACGGCCGTAGATATCGCGCGCGACGTATTGCGACTGTGCGGTGGCAGCCTGGAACGCCTGCACAACGTGCTCACCCCCAACGGCGACCCCCAGACCCGCGAGGTGCTCAAGGGCATCGGGCCTGCCAAGGCCTGCACCATACGCGCAGCCCTCGAACTCGGCCGACGCCTCGAGAAGGAGGTTCAGCTGCGGCAGCTGACCTCACAGCGCGTCACCGGCAGCAATGTCATCTTTGCGCAGTTCAACCAGCAGCTCTCCCACCTCGACCACGAGGAGCTCTGGGCACTCTACACCGCACGCAACGGCAACATCCTGCAGAAGGTGCTCATCGGCCAGGGCGGTGTGGACAGCACCCCTGGTGACATGCGCACCATCGTGCGTCCCGCCCTGCAATACATGGCATCGGGCGTAGCGCTCTGCCACAATCACCCGCACAGCGGACTCCGCCCCAGCAAGGCCGACCTTGACCTCACTCACGCAGCTACCCAGGCACTCGCCCTGTTCGGCATCCAGTTCATCGACCACATCATCATTGCCGACGGCCGATACTATAGTTTCCGTGACAATGGAGACATTTAAAAGGGAAAGAATGCACTTTTTTGCCCGAAAATTTGGAAAATCAGACAAAAAGACGTACATTTGCCCCCGTCAAAACCCTAATAATACAATGAAACATCAATTCTATAGTTTCTTCGCCTTGGTCATCACGCTACTCGCCCTGTCACCTGCGCTCATGGCACAGCAGGTGCAGACGTTTAACGTGCGCGGTGCCACCTTCCAAATGGTTACCGTCGAGGGCGGCACCTTCCAGATGGGTGCCACGGCCGAGCAGGCCTTCCCCTATCATGACGAACGTCCGGAGCACACCGTCACGCTCGACACCTACAGCATCGGCGAAACCGAAGTGACGCAGGACCTGTGGTATGCCGTGATGCGCAACAATCCATCGCAGCACATCGGCCCCAGCTGTCCGGTCGAGAACGTCTCGTGGGACGATTGCCAGCTCTTCATCCAGCGCCTCGACAGCCTCACGGGCATGAATTTCCGTCTGCCTACCGAGGCCGAGTGGGAATACGCTGCACGTGGCGGCAATCAGAGCAGACACTATCAGTATGCCGGCAGCGACCACATCGACGATGTGTCCATCTACTACAACAACAGCGGCGACTCCCTGCTCGTGGGCGAGTGGAACTATCAGAAGCAACTCAGCAACCATTGCACATCGAGCGTCGTGAAGCGCAAGCAGCCCAATGAGCTGGGCATCTACGACATGAGCGGCAACGTGTGGGAGTGGTGCAGCGACCTCTACTATCGCTACAGTGCCGAACCTGCCACCAACCCGCAGGGACCTGAGAACGGCGAGCGTCGCGTATGCCGTGGTGGCTCCTGGGGCCACACCGAGCGCTACTGCCGCGTTTCGCGCCGCATGGGCAACATGCCATCGCATCCGTTCAACAACATCGGCCTACGCCTGGCTTTGTAAAAAAAGAACCCTCATCCTTTGCCGGACGAGGGTTCATTGTTTATTACTGTGAGGCCGAGGCCTCAGGATTGACTCAGAACTTGATGTTGCGAACTACGTTGCTCATTGGGTCCATATACATGGCGCTGGCGCGGTTGAAACCCATGAAGTAGTTAACACAAGCCTTCTTTACCTTATTTTCAATCTTTTTCATAATCTTAATCTTTTTAAAAATGATACCTTAATAAATTAAAATAAACACTAAAATCTAAAAACTTGTAGTTTCTTTTCTTTTTTCTTTGTTTTTGCGCTGCAAAGTTACGGTGTTTTCAGACATCTTAATCAAAAGAGGCCGAAAATCGCACTTTCCCCACCCCTTAGCGTCATTATTTGATACGTATGCTATGCAAAACACCATTTATTTCTGCACTTTTGTACCACCCTATTGATATTTCGCTTATCTTTGCAGCACGAAACCGCATTCACTAACACACATTATATATTATTATAGCATGAAGACAATCTGCACAACCCTGCTGATGCTGGCGATGATGTCGTCGGCTTGGCCTATGATGGCGAAGGACAAGCAATACGTCATGACCTCGCCCGACGGACACCTCAAGGTCACCGTGTTTGAGAGCAAAGCATCGGGCAACATGGCCTGGAAGATAGAGCGCGACGATGTGTGCGTGCTCGAGCCATCGGACATCAACCTGGTTCTGGAAGCTAAGATCAACGATGTCCCGACGAAAGCCAAGAGCGTATCGCGCCGGAAAATCGACCGTACCGTAGAGGCCATCAACTACAAGCGCTCCACCATACACGAACTCTGCAACGAGATGACACTCCGCTGCCGAGGCGCCTTCGACCTCGTGGTGCGTGCCTACAACGACGGCTGTGCATACCGCCTGGTGAGCACGCAGGACAAGCACCTGCGCGTAATTGACGAAAGTCTCACCTTTGCCTTCAGCGGC
>JAZUHM010000399.1:0-3854 GCA_045641725.1 Bacteroidaceae bacterium
GCGGCACCAAGCGCGACGCACATATAACCATCAACTCTGTCAGCGGAGCCAAGACTACCGTCACTCTGCGCCAGAACTAACCACGGCAGGGCGCACCAACCCGCCGCCCACTGCCGCCACACAAACGCAAAATCAACATATAAAACTATAAAACTATGGCAAAAAAAGCATTACTCATGATTCTCGACGGATGGGGAATCGGCGCTCACGACAAGGGCGATGTTATCTACAACACTCCCACTCCGTTTATGGACTCCCTCAACCAAAACTATCCTAACTCGCAGCTCCAGGCCAGCGGAGAGCACGTTGGTCTGCCCGACGGACAAATGGGTAACTCCGAAGTAGGCCACCTCAACATCGGCGCAGGCCGCATCGTATATCAGGACCTCGTCAAGATTAACCGCGCATGTGCCGACGGCTCAATCAAAGACAATCCACAGGTCAAAGAAGCCTATACCTACGCCAAGGAAACGGGCAAAAACCTACATATCATGGGCCTCACCTCTGACGGCGGCGTACACTCTTCGCTCGACCACATGTTCAAACTCATCGAGATCGCTCATGAATACGGACTCGACGGCAAAACTTTCGTTCACTGCTTTATGGACGGCCGCGACACCGACCCACGCGCCGGCAAGGGCTTTATCGAGCAGCTTACAGGCGTTTGCGCCGACAATGGCGCCGCAGTAGCCTCAATTATCGGCCGATTCTATGCCATGGACCGCGACAAGCGCTGGAACCGCGTCAAGATTGCCTACGACCAGCTCATCTCGGGCAAGGGCAAAGAGGTGGACGACATGGTAGAAGGCGTGCAGTATTGCTACGACTCCGACACCGAAGACCACAAGAACACCGACGAATTTATGGAGCCCCTCGTTAACGCAAACGTTGACGGACGCATCAAGGAAGGCGACGTGGTAATCTTTATCAACTACCGCAACGACCGCGCCAAAGAGCTCACCGTTGTCCTCACACAACAGGATATGCCAGAGGAAGGCATGCAGACAATCCCTGGCCTCAAGTACTATTGCATGACTCCATACGACGCCAGCTTCAAGGGCGTGGGCATCCTCTTCCCTAAGGAGAACGTAGGCAACACCCTGGGCGAATATATCAGCGCCAAGGGCCTCAAGCAGCTCCACACAGCCGAGACCGAGAAATATGCTCACGTCACATTCTTCTTTAACGGCGGTCGCGAGACTCCTTACGACAACGAAGAGCGCACCCTCGTGGCTTCGCCTAAGGTTGCCACCTACGACCTGCAGCCAGAGATGTCGGCCTATGAGGTTAAGGACAAACTCGTGGAATCTATCAAGAAGAACGAATACGATTTTATCGTAGTAAACTTTGCCAACGGCGACATGGTGGGCCACACCGGCATCTACAGCGCCATCGAGAAGGCCGTGACCGCAGTTGACGCCTGCGTTAAGGACGTTATCACCGCCGCCAACGAAACCGGCTACGAGACTATCATCATTGCCGACCACGGCAACGCCGACCACGCCCTCAACGAAGACGGTACTCCCAACACAGCCCACTCGCTCAACCCAGTGCCATTTATCTATGTCACCGAGAATAAGGCTGCCAAGGTCAAGGACGGCATCCTCGCCGACGTGGCTCCAAGTATTCTCCACATCATGGGCCTCGAACAGCCCGCAGAAATGACCGGCCAGAACCTTATCGAAGACTAATAGCGCGAGATAACGGCTTTTCGGCGCGAGAAAAAGCACTCCCCTCCCGCCGCCGGCGAGAAAACACAGACATAGCAGAAGAGGTTGCCTGCATCATTGCAAGCAACCGCTTTTCCTTATTTATATCTGTGGCAACTATAGAATCTATAGCGGCTATAGAGGCTATAAAGCCGGCGCATCTATTTCTTGAGTATGCTGGCGTAGCGCTTAGGGTCGGCCAGGAGCTCGATGGCGGCCTCAAGCTGTTTGTCGTAGCGCATCTGGCTCTGCATTGCGCCACGCTCGTAGTAATAGCGCTCGCAGATATCTGCCGTCAGCATGCGGGTAATATCAGCGCGGTGCTTGTCCAGCATAGAGAGCATGTCGGTTTTGAGGCTCTCCTCAAACTGAGCGACCAAAGCCATGCTCTGCTCTGAGGCCTCCTCGGCCTTGAGAGCCTTGCGCAGCTGCTCAAGAATCTTGAGACTAGTGCGGTCGGGAGTAAATCCGCTCGCCACGATGTACTTCACGAATTCGTCGTAATCTGCCTTGCTGAATTCAAACTCCTCGGCGGGGGCAATCGACGGATGCTCGTTGCAATATTTGGTAATGTAGTCGAAATATTCGTCGCTGTTGTAGAGATAGGATGCAATCGCGGGCATCGAGTCTGCCTTTAGGGTGACATCGGGAGTAATGCCGCCGCCATCCTTCACCGGTCGGCCCGCTTCGGTATAGAACACGTGGGTCAGGCTGTCGGGAGTGCGATAAGCCTCGCCGTCTGAGGTGCGGTGGGAATAGTCCAGCGCTTGAATGCAGCGGCCCGAGGGGATATAATAATGGCTGGTGGTGAGCTTGAGCACGCCGCCGTGAGGCAGTTCGCGCGGCTGCTGCACAAGGCCCTTGCCGTAGGTTCGGTTGCCCATTATGACGGCGCGGTCGAGATCTTGCAGCGAGCCGCAGGTAATCTCTGAGGCCGAAGCCGAATTGCTGTTGACAAGAACCACAAGCGGAATCTTGATATCCTCAGGATTGTTCTGCGTAGCGTAAGAGGTGTTGGCCTCGGCAAACTTGCCCTTCATCTTAAGAATCAGGCGGCCCTTGGGCACAAAAAGATTGACGATCTTGACGGCCTCGTTGGCCAGACCGCCGCCATTGCCTCTCAGATCAAGCACCAGCGATGTGGCGCCCTGCTCCTTGAGTGAGCGCATGGCATTGAGCACATCCTGCGAACAATCGGCCGTGAAGGAGGTAAGATAAATATAGCCCGTCTCGGGCGACACCATGCTGTAGTTGGGCACCGACGGCAGCTGCACACTGGCGCGGGTTATGTCAAACGACAGAGAGTCGGCCACGCCAGGGCGCTTTACCACGACGTGGGCCACGGTGGCCGGGTCGCCGCGCAGACACGAACTGACCGAAGACACATAATCCTCGATCTTCTTGGAGCCTTTGGTGCCCATATCCTTGCCGTCGATGGACATAATAATATCGCCGACCTTGAGGCCTGCCTGCTGCGCGGGCTTGCCCTCGTATAGCTGGTAGATTACGCATCGGTCGGCGGACTTATAATAATGTATTATGGCGCCGACGCCGGCATACTTGCCCGTAGTCATCTGGTTGAGGTCCTTAGTCTGACTGGCCGGGTAATACTCGGTGTAGGGGTCGAGCTCTTCGAGCATGCCGACGATGGCATAGTTGATATAGGTCTCGGCATTGAGCGTATCTACATAGTACTGGTCGAGGGTCTTGTAGAGCTGGTTGAATATGTTGAGCTGCTTGGAGATATCCGACAGATTCTGGGCCGACACTCCAAGGCCGCCCACAAGCAGAGCCAGGATAATAACGGTTTTTTTCATCTCAATAAAAGTCTATAGTTACTGCAAAAACAGCGCTGCGGCTGACTATACGGTCACGCCCACCTGCTGAATTACTTTGGCCGAGAGCTGACCACCTCTTCTGAGGCAATCCTCCAGCGAAGCGCCATTGATGAGGGCGCTCAGGAATCCGGCCGCAAAGAAATCGCCTGCGCCGGTGGTGTCAACCACCTTCTCGACAGGCTCGGCGAGAATGCGCACCGTCTCGTCGCCGTGCTGGGCCGACGAACCGCCCGCGCCGAGCTTGACAACGGCGATGTCGCAAAGCGAAGCGAGCTGAGTGAGCGCCTGAGCGGGATTCTTCTCGGTC
>JAZUHM010000400.1:0-2723 GCA_045641725.1 Bacteroidaceae bacterium
GTCTTCCATGCTGATTTTATAGGTACCCGCCGAAGAATAATCATGCTGTGCCTTATACACATTCAGCGTATAGTTATCGCCAAGCGGCTGATACACAAGGCGAGGCATATATCCACCAGAGCCGTCGCCATAAGAGACATACAGCGAATCGCGCTGCACGCCTGCCGGACTTGGAGTATAGGTATAGCAGGTAAGCGTAAACTCGTAGGCATTGCCACCGAGCCACTTATAGGTGATTTCGGCCGCACGCTGATGGGTTGCCAATGCCGGGAAAGCAATGGCAAACATCAGAACTAAGACTGTCAATAGTTTACGCTTCATTTGCAACAATCCTATTTGGAGTGCAAATGTAGTGATTTTTTGAGAAACCCCGTTTATTTCTTCATAACAGTTTATTTTTGGCTATAGAGGCACTAATTTCATTTATTCTTTCCGACTTGATATTTATGCCAATCGTCATCTTTTTCCACAAAATTTACAAATGAAATGCCGCAAAGTTTACAAATGAAATACAGCAAAATTTATAAACGAAATGCCACAAAATTTACAAATGATGCAGCAAGTCAAATATTATTTTGTATTTTTGCAGCGTTTAATTTCAATGAATTATGAATTATTTACCACGTGTTGCCGACAAGTTGTTGCAAGATCGTTTAGATGCTATGGGCGCAGTCCTAATTGAAGGTCCAAAATGGTGTGGAAAAACCACGACAGCCGAGCAAAAGGCTAAAAGTATAATAAAGATGCAAGACACTGCCCATAGAGAACAGTATCTGATGGCAGCCTCAACCCTGCCCACTATTCTGTTGGAAGGTGAAACACCCCGTTTGATTGACGAATGGCAAGACGCGCCAATGCTATGGGACGCTGTGCGGACCCTTTGCGATGAGCGTGGCGGCACACCAGGGCAATTCATTCTCACTGGAAGCAATGCGGTGGATGAGAGAAACATTCACCATAGTGGGACTGGCCGCATCACACGCATGGAAATGTACCCCATGAGTCTTTGGGAGTCATGTGAAACAAACAGTTCGGTATCATTACGGCAGCTATTTGACAACCCTAAAGGTCAAGTCTTTAGCAAATCAGATTTAGATATTGAATCGTTAATTTTTGCTGCTTGCAGAGGTGGATGGCCAGCCAGCCTAAAGGGAGTGACAAACAAGGCAAAGCTGTTTGTGGCGGCAGATTATGTCGCTTCGGTTTATGAAAAAGATATTTCTCGTGTAGATGGCACTGCCAGAAACCCAAAATTGGCGAAACAAATATTGCGCTCGTATGCAAGAAACATTTCCACACTCGCCAAAACATCGTCTATGCTTGCCGATGTGACGCATTCTGGCAACATTGAGTGCAGTCGTCCGACTTTCGACAATTACGTGAGTGCCCTTGAAAAGCTCTTCGTCATCAACGATATTGACGCATGGTGTCCGGCAATACGTAGCAAGTCGGCTATACAAAGCAGTCCCAAGCGAGCGTTCTGCGACCCCTCGATAGCAGTCGCCTTATTAGGCATGTCGCCCGCATCCATGAAAAATGACCTAAAAACATTCGGATTCATCTTTGTGCAATTGTGCATCCGTGACTTGCGCGCCTATTCTCAATATTTGGGAGGAGACATTTCCTATTACCATGATCGTTATGGCCTTGAAGCCGATATTGTTCTACATTTGGCAGATGGCAGATATGCCTTGGTTGAATGTAAATTAGGAAGTGGAGAAATTGAAGCAGGCGCGGCACATTTAGTTGAAATCAAAAACTTGATAATGGAGCATAACAAGGCAGAAAAGCAAATGCCCATTAGAATCCCTGACTTGTTGATTATCCTGACAGGCGGCGAATTCGGATTCACCCGCTCCGATGGTGTCAAAGTCATCCCAATTGGATGCCTCTGCCCTTAGTATTTTTGGCTGTAGAGGCATTTTTTTCGTTCAGACAGCCAAAAATAAAGATTTTCATTCCAGATTACATTGTATTAACTTGAACAAAAAAAAGCTGCCCCTGCCGCCTTCCTATGGCATTTTTTAAGAGAAGTTATCCAAAAAATCAGAAACATTCATTACTGGAATATCCGACATTTTGAAACCTTTTTCATCACGCGTCAATATGAAATCAACTTCTTCACGCTTGGCAGCGAAATACTGCACTGCATCCTCAAAATCAGCAAAATCACCATTTAGCGTTTGCTCAATACACCCATTCCCGACTGAGACTATTGTGACCAGTTTCTTTAAGCCAATGAGAGTTTCATATAGCTTTTTCTTGTCGAAATTCTTACCAGCAACGTAAACCACATTAATAAAAGTCAAATCGGTGACAATCAACTCTACTTCCTTATCCTTGGCCATTTGGAACAGAACAAGAGTATCGTGAATCCAAGGTTCGCGAAATTGAAGCAGGTCAAGGACAATGTTGGTGTCAACAAAAAGTTTCATCACGAGTACTTTTCCAGCAAGTATGTTTCCTTTTCAGCTTTCCAATCGTCAGTAGCGTTGGCGTCAGAAAGGCTTCCCGCCAATTCCATTACTTCCTTTGAAATTTCGCGGTTGCGCACATTGTCTGTTCTTCCCATAGCGAATTGCATCAGGAAAGACTCAATCACAGACGACAGAGCCAAGCCGTGGGGTTGAGCGTAGAGATACGCCCTGTTAAGCGTTTGACTGACAATATGTAGGTTAGCTGTTTCAAACATAATTTCATATTATTTTGCAAAAATACACACT
>JAZUHM010000401.1:0-2206 GCA_045641725.1 Bacteroidaceae bacterium
GCCGCACCGCTTGGGTCACCTACGGTCCGCTGCTCTACGCAATGTCTATGCAGCGCGGAAACCGCGACTATTTCGACAACAACGAGGAGCTCTGGTGCGAATATCGCTATGCTCTCACTCCGCAGAGCCTTGACAACTGCACCGTTGAGACCAGCGACATGGTCTATCCGTTTATGTGGCACTACAAAAACACGCCTGTCACCCTCAACGCCAAGGCCAGCCTTGTAGATTGGAACCCTGACAAGGGCGATCCCGTGATGCCAATGCAGGAACCCGCCACCTTGCAGAAAGACCTCGACATCAAGCTCATTCCTTACGGCTTCCTGGCCTACCGCATCGCCATGTTCCCATTGGTTGGAGAATAATAACCCTGCCAAATGAAGAAACAAATTATCATTATAGCGTGCGCACTGTTTGCTTTGGCAGGCAGTGCGCAAACTGCTTCTGAGAGTGCATATGCGCCGTTTGCCCTGGGCGAGCTGAAGCCCCAGGGCTGGCTCAAGGACTGGGCACGACGCGCCGCCAACGGCCTGACCAAGAACATCGGTGAGGATTTTACCGAATTTGTGCGCGGCTGGCAAGACGCCAACCAAGGAGGCTGGTGGCACTACGAGCAGACGGGCTATTATATCGACGGCGTCACGCGCCTCGGCTTCCTGCTCGACGACCCATATCTCATCAATCGCTCACGCGAGGAGATGGAGGCCGTGATGCTGCGCCAGCATCCCAACGGCTACATCCACTCCAACACACCGGAATACGTTGAGGGCTGGGGAACTCCCCAAGCCGACTACGGCCTATATTGGAGCGAGGGCATCTTTGCGCGCGCAGCCTTCGCCTACTACACGGCCACCCGCGACGAACGCGTGCTCTCAATGCTCAAAAGAGTCTATGCCGATTTCCCGCTCTTTAAGTACAACACCCAAGGCAAGTACCCATTCAACGGCGGTGACCTCGACGACATGCGCCGCCTCAGCGGACTGGAGACAATGTTTGAGCTCTCACGCATCACCGGCGACACCAGATACGCCAGCCGCGCCCTGCAGGTGCTCCACAACTACGAGCCCGCATACATCGAGCACTGGGCCCGCAACAAGCAGTTTATGCGCACAGCCATCTGCCACGGCGTGAGCTACAA
The DNA here is from genome assembly GCA_045641725.1 of Bacteroidaceae bacterium. GTDB lineage: Bacteria > Bacteroidota > Bacteroidia > Bacteroidales > Bacteroidaceae > UBA6382. The sequence continues at coordinate 1,139 of JAZUHM010000401.1, forward strand.
CGAGGCGAGCAAGATACCCGCCATCGGCTATATCTGGGGCGGCAACAAGGAATACCTCGCAGCGTCCGTCAACTCCTACGAGTTTCTGCAAGACAACTTCATGCTGCCCAACGGATCCAACTCCAGCAACGAGTTTCTGCAAGGCAAGGCCGCCTTTGAGCCCACCGAGTCGTGCGACGTAACCGACTTCATGTGGTCAAACATCTGGATGGCCCGCGCCACCGGCGACCGCCGCTATGGCGACCGCATAGAGCGCGACGCCTTCAACGCAGTGCCCGGCGCCCTCAACCCCTCGTTCACCCAGTGCGTATATGCCCAGCCCACCAACCGACTGCCCCAGTTCAGCATCAACAACACCACCCAGGGCCTCTACTACCGCGAGATGCACTGGCCAACCTGCTGCCCGGCCAACCTGCAGCGAGCCCTGCCCAACTACATAGCCAACATGGCCATGCTCAACGGCCGCGGCGAACTGATGTGGCTCACCTACGGCCCAGCGCACCTACAGACCCGCGACGGCCGCTACGACATACAGCTACAGACCGAATACCCCTTCCGCGACCGCCTCACCTTCATCATCCACCAGGCCCCAGCCAACCAAGTGCTACGCCTGCGCATACCATCGTGGTGCGAGCAAGCCAGCCTCACCCTCAACGGCAAAGCCGCCAAGGCCAAGACAGAAGACGGATTCTATGTAATCAGCTCAAAATGGAAGACCGGCGACACCCTCGTGCTCACCCTGCCCATGAAACCCGTAATGGTCGACGAATACGAGCGATTCCCACTCATCAACGGCCAGATAGCACCCGTGTGGAACATGTTTCACGGCCACAACGGCGGCATGCAATACGAAGGCTTTACCAACGGCGGCCACTACGCCACCGTCAGCTACGGCCCGCTCCTCTTCGCCATGCCAATGCAGCGCGGCAACAACGACGCCTACGACAACAACATCGGCCCCGCCACCGAGTTCCGCTACGCCCTCACACCCCACAGCCTCGACCAGGCCACCGTTGAACTCAAAGACATGACCCTGCCCTTTGCATGGCACTACCTGCAGTCACCCGT
>JAZUHM010000402.1:0-1941 GCA_045641725.1 Bacteroidaceae bacterium
TTCTGCGGTGGTTTCTCCAACTCCGACGTACTCGGCAGCGCCAAGGGATGGGCCGGCGCCTTCCTCTACAATCCACGCGCCAAGGCTGCCCTCGACCGTTTCTATGCCCGCGAAGATACCCTCTCGCTCGGCGTCTGCAACGGCTGCCAGCTGATGGTAGAACTCGGCCTTGTCAATCCAGAACTCAAGGACAGCAGCAAGATGCTCCACAATGTGAGCCACAAGTTTGAGAGCGGCTACACTGGCGTCACCGTACAGACCAACCGCAGCGTGATGCTCGGCTCGCTGAGCGGCAATAAGCTCGGCGTGTGGGTGGCTCACGGCGAGGGTCGCTTCCAGTTGCCTTATCCAGAGGAGAAGTACAATATCGTGCTCAAATACAGCTACGAGGGCTACCCAGCCAACCCTAACGGTTCCGACTATTGCACCGCAGGTATCTGCTCAATGGACGGCCGCCACCTGGCTATGATGCCACACCCCGAGCGCGCATTCTTCCCATGGCAGTGCGGCACCTATCCAAAGGAACGCCTGCAGGACGACGTGACACCTTGGATCGAGGCGTTCGTCAATGCCCGCAAGTGGGTCGAGGCCAAGACCAAGTAATTGGCCACCCCTTGGCACTACGGCGGCACTCCCTGTCGGCTCAACGGCACGACCCGGCAGCACACCGGCACTCCCTGTCGCCACGGCGGCCAGAAACAGGCACCTTTCTACAAAAACACACTTTACCTTATTTATATATAAGAACAAGCTAAAACCTCTCGCACGAAAAAGTCTCAAGGCACTGCGCCCTGAGGCTTTTTCTTTGTCCATAGCCGGGGCGAACTGCCGTCGTCACAAGAGTATTTGCGTGAGTATTTGCGCCACTATTGCTACATTTTTGTAAAGAAATACGAAAAAAGTAGCAAAAATCTCACCCACATAACTAAAAAATCCTAACTTTGTAGGCAAAGTGTGGCGCTTTGGTCTTGCAAAACCATGTGCCGCACTAAGATTTCTGTTGAACTTAACACATCAAAAATACTTTTTAATAACATGAAACCAACATTATTCCTCCTCGCAGCAGGTATGGGCAGCCGCTACGGCGGTCTCAAGCAATTGGACACACTCGGTCCTCACGGTGAAACAATTATGGACTACTCTATCTACGACGCCATCAAGGCAGGCTTCGGCAAAATCGTATGGGTAATCCGCAAGGATTTTGAAGAGCAGTTCCGCACTCAGATTCTCGCAAAATACCAGGGTTCTATCCCTTGCGAGCTCTGCTTCCAGGCACTGGACGCACTGCCAGAAGGCTTTACCGTGCCAGAAGGCCGCCAGAAGCCTTGGGGTACCAACCACGCCGTTATGATGGGCAAGGACGTTATCAAGGAACCATTTGCCGTGCTTAACTGCGACGACTTCTACGACAGAGACGCATTCATGGTGATGGGCAAGTTCCTTAGCGAGCTCCCAGAAGGCTCAACCGGCAAGTACGCTATGGTGGGCTTCCGCGTAAACAACACCCTCAGCGACAGCGGTACTGTAAGCCGCGGCGTTTGCGAAAACGACGAGCAGACTCACCTCCTCACCAGCGTTGTTGAGCGCACCAAGATCGAGCGCCACGACGGCGTTGTGCAGTATCTCGACGACAACGACCAGTGGGTCAGCATCCCTGACACAACTCCTGTCAGCATGAACTTCTGGGGCTTCACCCCTGACTACTTTGAGCACAGCGAAGAGTATTTCAAGGTATTCCTCTCTGACCCAAAGAACCAGGAGAACCTCAAGAGCGAGTTCTTTATCCCACTCATGGTTGACCACCTCATCAAGACTGGCAAGGCTACCTGCGAAGTGCTCGACACCACCTCTAAGTGGTTTGGCGTGACCTATCCAGAAGACCGTCCGGGCGTAGTTGAGAAGTTTGCCAAGCTCGGCGAAGAAGGCCAGTACCCAGAGAAG